>JAAWHY010000025.1 GCA_022795675.1 Clostridia bacterium | reverse complement strand
CCAGTCCGCCACTAACCGCTTACCTTGCAAGCAAGGTATTAAGTTCGTTCGACTTGCATGTCTTATGTGCGCCGCCAGCGTTTATCCTGAGCCAGGATCGAACTCTCAAATTATTATTTTCGAGTTTTCTCACTCATTTAATTTACTTAAATTATTTTTTGGTACATGTGATAGGTTTTTCACATTATACCGCTTGGTCTCTTAAAGGATTTGTTGTTTACTTTTCAATGTACTTTTGTTCCTCTTTATTTTTATTGTTTTATTACTTTCTGTTTAGGAACTTATATAGTATACTACGCTGATTTTATTTTGTCAACATTTTTTTGAAAGTTTTTTTATTTCTTTTTCTTGACTTTTTCTTCATGCACAGTGCCTATTAATAATAGCACATTTTGTATTAATATGTCAATACTTTTTTCAAAACTTTTTATAAAACTTTTTTTGCACTTGTTTTTCAATCTGCACTCTATTCTTTTTGATTATTTTATCTTCGTTTTTAGGCAAAAGAAAAACCAGTAATGTTGTTATTTTCTATAATGTTTTTTCATATTACCAGTTTGTATATATTATATATACATTTTTTGATATTATGTCACTCTCATCAGCGTCTATATTATCATATCATTTTTCTTAGTCATTGTCAACTAACTTTTCTGATTTTTATGCTGGTAATTTTTGGAATCCTCTTTTTCTCATTATATATATTTTTTTAATATATCATATAATTTATGCATTGGTAATCCTACTATTGTTGTATAGTTTCCTTCTATTTTATTTACATAGACACAAAATTCACTTTGTATTGCATATGCTCCTGCCTTGTCTAAAACTTTGCCTTCTTTTACCCATTTTTCAATTTCATCTTGTGTCATATAGTTTAAATATACTTTAGCTATATCAAAATCTAAATACTGTTTAAATTGTCCTTTATCTTGTATCATTACACATAAACTTGTTATTACCTTATGTGATAAATTGTTTAACTCTCTTATCATATTTATTGCATCTTGTTCATCTTTCGGCTTTCCATATATTTTTCCATCTTTTATTACCATTGAGTCAGAACCTATTATTATTCTGTCTCCTTCTGTTTTATTAAAAATTTCTTTTGCTTTTATATATGCTAGTCTTTTTGATTGTTCTGTTATTGGGAGTCCCTCTTCTAGTGTTTCCTCTACTTTACTTGGTATTATTTCATATTTAATTTTCAATAAATCCATTAGTTCTTTTCTTCTTGGTGATTGTGATGCTAGTATTATTTTCATTTTTATACCTTCCTTTTTTCTATGAATTTCTCCATTATATACGTTTGCCACTCTCTAAACATTTTATCTACATATTCTTCTGGTTTTACCCATATTACATTATGGTCTTTTTCAATTGGTTCTGCTACCTTTTTATCAAATTCTGCAATATATACACTTGCTATTACTTCTATATATCCATGATCTTCTGCAAATATGTATGAACCTACCTCTTCTAATTCTTTAATGTTTTTTATTGTGTATCCCGCTTCTTCTATCATTTCTCTTTTTAGTGCTTCTAATTTTGTCTCTCCTTCTTCTATGCCTCCTCCTAAGTAAAAGTTTTCTACTCCTTCATCTGTAATCACTTTTACAATTCCTATTTTATCATCATCTTTGTTTACAATAATTGCATATGCTCCTGGTCTTTTTCTATATTCTACATTTTCGTCCTTTCTCCCTACATATTTCATGTTTTCATCTCCCATCATTAGGCATTTATTATATATCTATATCACAATTTATCATTATTTGATAGCCTTTATTAAAATTTTTAGAGCGAATCTAAATTTCCATTTATTACTATTGGAGAAAAACCGGATATTTCATCATATAATATTCCTTCTGGAATGTCGTTATATAAATAAATCTTTTTATTTTTCATAAACGCTTCATATAACTCAATAAATGTTGCTCCTCCTATATAGTTTTTCTTTCCGTCTTTATCAAAATTTAATGTCAATACTGCATCCATTGTTGCAATTCTTTCTTCACTCATTCTAAACATTCTTGCTTTAAATTCTGCGTGTTCTTTTTCTCCCAATTTCCAACTATTCTTTTCAGCATCTGGCTCGTAATATGAATTTGGTAATTCTATTATATGTCCCATTTCTTCTAACTTTTCTTTTATTGGTTCTATATCTTTATAAAATGCCTTACTACAAATAATTAATATTTTCATATTTTACTTCTTCTCACCTTTCCATTCTTCTTTTAATAATCCTACAATATACTCGTCTTTATATGTATTATCTGCCATACAAAAAAACGCTTTTCTCTTTAGCCCTTCTATTTTTCCTCCAAATTTAGTTTGCATTTTAAAAGAAGGGATATTTCCATCGAAAAATCCTGTTTCAAGTCTTCTTAAACCTAATTTTTCAAATGCAAATTCAATCCTTTTTCCCCACGCTTCACTTCCATATCCTTTTCCATGATAACTCGCGTTTGTCCAAATGCCTCCTCCTGCAGTTCCTTGTATTACATTTATCCTCTCTAAGCTTGTACCTCCTATAACTTTATGTTCTTCTTTTAATTCTATAGCAAATTTATAGTTTTCTTTATCTTCTATACAAGAATTTATCCAATCTTCTGCATCTTTTTCTGTGTATGGATATGGTACAAGTCCAAGCCATTTTGACACCTCTATATTGTTTAATCCCTCTACTAAATCGTTTATATCAATTAGTTTCCATTCTCTTAAAATTAATCTCTCCGTTTCTAATGTCATATTATTGTTACCTCTCTTTTTTATGATCAAGTATTGTCAAATTACTATCAAATTTTATTTTTATGTTAGACATTTCTTTCCTCAATTCTTGTAATTTGTACTATATATATTTAATCATAAATTTTAGTTAAATACAATTGTTTTCTTTTCTAACTTTTAACCTTTTTAGAGCGATTTTTATAACCAGTAATAATTTGCATATCATTATATATAAATTGTGGGTTATAAGAACCCTCCGTCACTTCGTGACAGCTCCCTTAAATAAGGGAGCCAAGGGTAGAACAAGAGTCTTGCCTCCCTTACGCAAGGGAGGTGGCAGCCGAAGGCTGACGTAGGGTTTTAGAAAATGTGCATAAAAATAGTAGAACCTTTTAGTTCCACTATTTTTAGTGTTATATAATTTATTTATTTAATCCCTTGTTCTTTCTTAAGAATGATGGTATATCTAAATCTCCTGAGTTACCACTTGAACTTTCTACTGATGCTGGTATTGGATTAACTTTTTGTTCCCATGCTTTTGATACAATTTGGTCTACTCCCATTTTTGAAAATGGTTGTCTTGGTTCTTCATCTACAAATCCTGTTGCTATTACTGTTATTAATAATTCATCTTCTAAAGATTCATCTATTACTGTACCAAATATAATATTTGCTTCTGGATCTACACTTCTTTGTACTAATTCTGCTGCTGTGTTTACTTCTTGTAATCCTAAAGAACTTGAACCTGTTATATTTATAATTACTCCTCTTGCTCCTTCTATTGATGTTTCTAGTAATGGACTTTGTATAGCTTGTTTTGCTGCGTCTTCTGCTCTATTTTCTCCTGATGCTCTACCTATTCCCATATGTGCCATTCCTGTATTTAACATTATTGTTTTAACATCTGCAAAGTCTAAGTTTACAAGTCCTGGATTTGCTATTAAGTCTGATATTCCTTGTACACCTTGTCTTAATACATCGTCTGCCATTCTAAATGCATCTATTATTGATGTTTTTCTGTCTATTATTTGTAATAATTTATCGTTTGGAATAACTACTAATGTATCTACTTTTCCTTTTAGACTTTCTATTCCACGTTCTGCTTGTGCAAGTCTTTTCTTTCCTTCAAATGTAAATGGTTTTGTAACAACTCCTATAGTTAGTATTCCCATTTCTTTTGCACATGATGCAACTGTTGGTGCTGCACCTGTTCCTGTTCCTCCGCCCATTCCAGCTGTAACGAATACCATGTCAGCTCCACGTAATGCTTCTGCTATTTCTGATTTACTTTCTTCTGCTGATTGCGCTCCAACATTAGGATCTGCTCCTGCTCCTAGTCCTCTTGTTATTTTTTCTCCTATTTGTATTCTAGTATTTGCTTTTGAGATTTGTAGTGCTTGTTTATCTGTATTTACTGCTATGAATTCTACTCCTTTTATTCCTGCATCAATCATTCTATTGACAGCATTGTTTCCTCCGCCACCAACTCCTATTACTTTTATTATCGCACTTCCTTCATTTACTCTGCTTAAATCTTCATCATTATATTCTAACATTATTTTTCCTCCTCCAATTAACTATAAAAGAATTCTTTCATTCTTTCAAAAACCATTTTCAAAATATTTTCTTCTTTTGATGTGTCTATTGAACTTGAAACTGATTTTGCAAATGGTTTTGATGCAATATATCTAACCAACGCATATGCAGTTCTATAGCTTGGCCTAATTGTACTTACTAATCTTCCTGTTGATATTTTTACAGGTATGTTTAATATAATTTTGCCTGCTACGTCGCTTTTATTAATATTTGCTATGCCTTGCCCTGTTAACACTACATTATTTATTCTAGGTTTTATACCTTGAAGCATTATGTCTTTATTGACCAAAGCAAACATTTCTTCAATTCTCGCTTCAATAATCTCTATTAGTTCTGAACTTCTTATTGTTTTAGTTTTAGAGTCCCCAGTATATGTACTTAAGAAAATTTCATTATCATTGTCTATAAAAGATTTTAAAGCAAGTCCATATTGCCTTTTTAATTTATCTGCTTCTTCCTCACTAATATTTAATACTAAAGATATATCTTTTGTTATTGTGTCTCCTCCAACTGGAATAGTATTTGTGTATATAAATTTATTACCTTCAAATACCCCGATATCTATGTTTCCAGCTCCTATATCTAATAACATAATATTATCAGTTAATTCATTTCTGTCTAAAACTAGATTTCTTTCTGCAAGAGTAATTGGAACTAATCCATCTATTTTCTCTATTCCTGCTTTTCTAAATATAGAAGACAATTTTTTTAGATACTCTTTATCTAACAGTATTACTTGTGCTTCTACTGTAAGATTACTTGTAAATGCTCCTACTGGATCTTGAACCGCTTCTCCATTGTCTAATCTAAAGCATTCAGGTACAACATCTATAATTGTTTTTCCATCTGGCACTTCTATATCCTTTACTAACATCATACTTGCACCAACATCTTTAATTGATATTCCTGCATATTTGTCCTTAACTTCCTTTGTCGCTGAATTTTGTACTATTGTTATATATTTACCTGGAACTGTGACATAAGCAGAGCTTATCTTTAAATTGGCTTCTTCTTCTGCATTTTGAATTGTCTTGGCTATTGATTCTGCAACTTCATCTTCATCAATAATTTTTCCTTTTTTGATTCCTCTACATTTTGTTTTTATAGAAGATATTATTTCTATTTGATTAAAATTATTAACTTCCCCAACAATAGCGGATACCTTTGAAGTTCCTATATCTAAGCCGACAATTATATCTCCTATTGCCAATTTTTTCTCCTCCAATTTTATATATTTTCTATGTTCTAAAGGATATAATATTTTTTAGAAAAAGTCAATAGAAATCGTAATATTTTTGTAATATTTTTGCAACATTTTTGTAATAAAATCGGTGTGTGTTGATATAACTTAGTTCTACAATTTTAATCTACTTTTTTGACTTCTTTTGTATTTGTATTTGACCATACTTTTTCAATATAGTATTTTCTTATTATAGTTAAATTTAAAAACATTCTATTTACAAATACTACAATCGCTGCTAAATATATATCTACATTTAGCCTGTCTCCTAAAAATGTTAATAGCATTGACAATATTGCGTTTCCAAAAAATCCTGATACAAAAACCTTGAAATCGAAGTTTCCCTTTAATGTTGAAGAGATTCCCCCAAATATTGAGTCTAATGCAGCAACAATCGCTATTGCCAAATATTTTGAATATGTATATGAAATTATTGGGGCATTAACTCCTAATATTACACCTATTAAACATCCTAGAATTATAGCTATTACTATCAATTTTACCAACCCTTTCTTATTTTACGTAATTTAATGTCATTTCACCTTCATATTTATTTATATAAACATTATTATCTGTAGTTATTGATATTGTGTACCCATCTGTTTTGTATTTATCTAAATAACCATTTTTTATGCTTAATGCACTTTGTAAGTATGTTGAATCACCTATTGCTTTTACAGTATAAGGTGATGTTAATCTTTTTCCATTTATCATAATAAAATCACCAACATCAAATATATCTGTCATTGATACTATTCTTTGATCATTTATTGATATTGCTTCTGCTCCAGCTGAGTTTAGTTCATTTATTAAATCCATTAATTGTTCAGATGTAAACTTTGCTTCACTATTGTCTGTTAAAGTTATTATGATTCCTGTACCTTGTACATCTGTGAGTCCTAATAACATTTTTGCATTTTTATATTCTTCTTCTAATAATTCACCTGCTTCATCATTTGATGCAATTTTATCTTGATATTCTTTTATTTTATTTTTATTACTCTGTAATTCTTTATTTACATCTTCATATTCTTGTTTCCAACTTGCTAATGCTTCTCTTAGTTCGTTTTCTCTCATAGTTTCAATATTTGATTCTTCAATGCTACCAGCTGTTTTAAATTGTATACACATTATATAAACAATAATAAAACACATAATACATATTGTTATAGAAACTGGTATTTTGCTTTTATCTATTTTAAATATTTTTTTCTTATCATTCATATAAAAGTTCCGTCCTTCCATTTCCAATTTATTTTTTTATTGACATGTATTTTGCATTCATTACCTTATTATATTTTGGAATTGTAACTTCTGATGATTTTTTTACTTCTATTACTATCCCATCTTCTTCCATAAATTCTATATATGAGCCTGGTCTTGTTATTCCATTTAGTCTTTCTCTATTTCCTATTGCTGATATTGTGAAAGGCGAATTTATTTTTACTCCATTAACTGTTATTACAGCTCCTACACAATCAATGGAAGTTGTAGATACTACTCTTTGTCCATTTATTGAGATTGCTTCTGCCCCTGTATTTTTTAGCTCATTTACTAATTCTATTATATCCGTATTATGTACTAATTCATCCTTGAAGTCTTCATCTTTTATACTTGCATTATCATTATCTGCTACTGTAATTATTATACCTTCTCCTGTTAAGTCTGTTAATCCTAATAATGAATTCATAGCTTTTAATTCCTGTTCCATTTCTGTAAATTCATTATTATCTTTACTTGCTTCTTGCCTCACTTGCTCAAGTCTATTTTCAGATTCTTGTAATTCTATGTATGTTTTTTCGTATTTCTCTTTCCATTTTAATACTTCATCTCTTAAATCATTATTAGAGGTTTTTATGTTGTTTGAAATAGAATTCTTTTTTATAGTATTTACTTGTACTATAATTCCACTAGTTAATAATACACACATTACTCCTAATGTTATTGCTATTTGTTTTTTATCCATATTATAATCATTCCTTTCTAAGATATAATCCTAGCTTGGTTTATTTCTATGGTGCATGGGCGATTAATACTAAGTAAAATTTGGCAAAGGATTAAAAATTCACAAAACAAATTTTACTTCTATTGCCAAATTTTCCATGCTATGCTCGCAAAAATATAAAAAGAACAAAATATTTTTTCTTTTTATATTTTTTCTCGCTTTAGCCGTCCCTACAACATTATTTTTAGTTTATATAAAGTTTATTTGGGAGAGAAATACACTTGTTCTTGATTTAAGTATATAATACCTGGTATTCCCTGCTGTTCTTCCAATACACATTTCATATATAATATCTTGCTACTTAAATTACTTACATCTCCTAAATATACCTCTTTTGCTTCTTGTTCAAATGTTAGAATGTAATTATTTTTATTTGTAATATCTATTTTACTTAATTCTTCGTCTATCTCTATATTTTTCATTGAATCTATTATCTGTATTACATTTTGCAGTTTCTCTAAGTCCTCATTTTCTAATCTATTACCTTCTATTACATTCTCCATATTTGTCGATATCCCTGTTATTATTGATAAAGGTAGTTTAATCTCTGACTTTTCTAAAATATATCCCTGATTATTTATATATGCAAATTGTCCTTCTTCTAAACAAATTAAATATGTTGGTGTTCTTTCTTCTATAATTATATCTATTTTGGTTGGTAATTTTCTTTTTATTTTTACGCTTTCTACATATCCATTAGTTTTTATATTAGAAATAATCGTGGATTTTCTGAAATTGAATATGTTTTCTCCTGTTTTCAATTCTGATAATTTTAAGTACTCTTCTTCTGAAAATTCTTCATTTCCTAATACTCTAATTTCATTTATATTAAAAATAGGTGATGTAAATGCATATACTACTAAACCAGTTAATAATGCTATAAAAATTACGAGTTTGAATATTGATTTTATAATTCTATATTTTCTCATTCTTTTTTCTTTTTCAATTTTAGGATTTTTATTCTTTTTAGTTCTCTGTTTGTCTCTAGAGTTTTTTTGCATTTATTCACCTTCTTCTACTTTTATTTTCGCTCCTAATTTTCTTAATTTTTCATCTAATTTATCATAACCTCTTAATATATATTCTATATTTGAAATCTCTGAAATTCCTTTTGCTTGTAAAGCTGCAATGACCAAAGCTGCTCCCCCTCTTAAGTCCATTGCCTTCAAATTAGTAGCTTTTATGTTTTTTTCTCCTGTTATTTTTATTTTTCTTTCTTCTTGTATGATATTTACTCCCATTTTTCTAAGCTCAGAAACATATTTATATCTATTTTCAAATATGTTTTCTTCCATAGATGATATTCCATCTGATTGTATTAGTGTAGCAACAAATATTGATTGCATATCTGTTGGAAATCCTGGATATGGCTCTGTCTCTATATCTACATTAGAAAGTTTTTCTGGTGCTTTTAATAATATTTGATCCTTTTCTATACTAATATTGCAACCACATTCCTTTAGTTTGTCTAATGTTTTTTCCATATGCCTAGGTTCAGCATTTATTAATTTGATGCTTCCATTGTTTGCTGCAACAGCACATAATAGAGTTCCTGCTTCTATTCTATCTGGCATTACTCTGTAACTTACATCTTCTAAGTGGTCTACTCCTATAATCTCTATCATGTCACTTCCTGCACCTTTTATATTGGCTCCCATTTTATTTAGCATATTTTGTAAATCTTCTATTTCTGGTTCCTTAGCTGCATTTTTTATTATTGTAACTCCATCTATAAAAATTGATGCTAACATTATATTTTCAGTAGCCCCAACACTTGGAAAATCTAAAATAATTTCAGATGGTTTCATTTCTTCAGCTATACATCTTATATTCGTTTCCTTCATTCTTACATTTACTCCAAGTTTTTCAAATGCCTTTAAGTGTAAGTCAATTGGTCTTTTTCCAATATCACATCCTCCTGGATACGTAAATGTACAGTTTTTGAATCTTCCTATTAGCGCCCCTACTATACTTACAGATGACCTCATTTTGTGCATTAAATCGGCTGGTATTTCAAATGAATTTATATCTTTTGAATTAATTACTATTTTATCACTATCATGCTCTATTTTGCAACCTAATTTTTCAAGAATTTGTAACATTATTTTTATATCTGAAATATTTGGTACATTATGTAATTCAGTTAATCCACCATTTAATATACTTGCAGCAATTATTGGTAGTGCAGCATTCTTTGAACCTGATACTCTCACTTCTCCTGAAAGCCTATTTCCGACCTTGAATTATATATTTCCCCATTTATTTTACCTCCTTATGTTCATATACTATGCATATTACACTTTTTATGTTAATTTATTGAGGTAAAAAATTATTAAATATCATAATATCATGTCACACGGACGCACACTGTGCGCCCCTACATCACTCTATTGTTTTGTAAATATTTATAAATACATAGAATTTTCTAGAATATAAAAAAGAAGGAGGAACTCTGAAATCTCAAAGTTCTCTCCCTCATCTTAATACTCATAATTACCATTTATGCTATTTTTCTTAGTTCTTTTGCATGTTCTATGGCAACCTTTGAACAGTCTCCACTTGCAATCCTTGCAATTTCTCTTATTGTTTCTTCTTCGTCTAATTTTTTAATGTTTGTTATTGTTCTTCCTTCTTCAACATTTTTGCTTATATAATAATTATAGTCTCCTTTTGCTGCAATGTTTGCTTGGTGCGTTATACATATTACTTGATGATTTTTTGCTATTTGTTTTAGTTTTTCTCCTACGCTTTTTGCTGCTTTTCCAGATATTCCTGTATCTATTTCATCAAACACCATAACAGGAACTTCGTCTACATCTGCTAGAACATTCTTTATTCCAAGCATAATTCTAGACATTTCTCCTCCTGATGCTATTTTTATTAAAGGTTTATATTCTTCTCCTATGTTTGTACTAATTAAAAACTGTACTTTATCTTGTCCATCTTTATTATATTCTTCTGTTTTATTCAAATTGCTACATTCATCAGGCATATTGGAATGTGTCACTAAATCTGTTTCAGCAAATTTTACTTCGACTTTAAATCTCGCATTTTTCATTTCTAATTCTGTTAATTCTGTATTTACTTTATTTGATAAAATTTCTGCATGTTGAACTCTTATTTTATTCATTTTAATTGATAAATCATTCATCTTTTCTTTTACATCTTTTAACTCTTTTTTAAGGTTTAAAATATATTTTTCTGAATTTTCTATTTTTTCTACTTCATTACTAATTTCTTCTTTGTAGTTTAAAATCTCTTCTATATCATTTCCATATTTTCTTTTTAGGTCACGAATTAAATCTACTCTTTCTTCTACTCTTTGTCTTTCTTCTTCATCAAATTCCATTTCTTCTTTAAAGGCTTTTACGTCTCTTGACAATTCTTGTAAATCATAATAAATACTTTTTAAAGTATTTAGCGTATTTTCATATTTTGTGTCTAAATTTTCTACTCTTTCTAATGCACGTATTGCATTACTTACAGAGTCTATACTTGTTTCCCCTATCTCATTATCAACTTCATTTAAGTTATTTTGAATTTTTTCTGAGTTGATTATTCTTTCTCTTATATTTTCAACCTCTACATCTTCCCCCACTTTTAAGTCAGCTGATTCTATTTCTTTTATTTGATATCTTAATAAGTCTAGTTTTCTTTGTTTTTCTTTGTCATCTCCAAAGTTATTTTTTATTTCTGTTAATAAATTTTTGTATTCGTTATATAATTTTAAGTATTCTGCTTTTAATGGTTTTATATTTTCTCCTATGAAGTCATCTAAATATTTTATGTGCATGTTTGAATCTAATAATGATTGATTGTCCATTTGTCCATGAATATCAATTAAATTTTGCATGAAAAGTTTTAATTCTGTTACTGTTACTAATCTACCATTTATTTTGCAAGAGTTTCTGCCATTTGTATGTATTTCTCTAGAGATTATTATATTTCCATCTATATTACTTTCATGATTTGGCATGTATAATGATAGTTCTACAAAAGAAAATTCCTCCCCATGTCTTATCATTTCTTTTGAAAATCTGCCTCCTGTTGCAATTTGAAGTGAATCTATTATTAATGTTTTTCCTGCTCCTGTTTCTCCAGTTAAAATATTTAAACCATTGTTTAGATTTAATATTAGATCCTCTATTATACCTATATTTTTTATATGTAAAGTTGATATCATAATAAACCTCCGTTTGCAAAAAGTTTGTTTGTATTATGATATATCTTTTATATTTTTTTGTCAATACTTTTTTATTAATTTTCACAAATTATTGTTCGTGCCTTTGCACATTTTTTTACGTCCCCAATGTGCGAATCTCTGATGTGTGGATAATTGCTTTTTTAAAGTATTCATTTATATTTGATAGCATTTCAAAGAAGTAGTTTTTCTGGTTTTTTTTATTAATTCCTTCAGCTATTATAATATCTATATTTATTCTAGTTTCATTACCTATTTTTAATTTTAACTCTCCTATTTTTTCACCTCTATTTATTGGTGCATTAACTATTTTTATAGTATCAATAGCAATTTCTATATCTTTTATGTTTTCATTTTTTACTGGTATTATCTTGTTTTTACATTCACCTAATTCTATATTTACATATTTTGAATTTCCTTTTATTGTTTCGATTTTATTCTGTTTTTCCCATTCATCAAAGGCATTTTCTATATTTTGTGTTAAATCTACTATTTTGTAGTTTGCATACGCATATTCGATTATTTCTATACTGTCTTTTGTTCTGTCTTTTTTTGTATCTGCTCCTAGTACCACAGATATTATATCCATATTTCCACGTTTGATAGATGTTACTAGACACCTATTCGCTCCATTTGTAAATCCTGTTTTTACTCCATAAACTCCATCTAAATATCCTAATAGTTCATTTGTGTTATCAATTGCTTTTCCATTTCCATTAATTGTGACTGTATAATTTTTAGTTCCTACTATATTTTTGAGTTTCTCATTTTTTAATGCATAATCTGTGAGTTTTGCAAGTTCAACAGCTGTTGTATAATGCTCATCTGCATCTAAACCATTTACTGTTACAAAGTGAGTATTGTTTAATCCTAATTGCTTGGCTTTTTCATTCATCATTCTAATAAAGTTTTCCACAGTGTTACCCACATATTCACCTAATGCAATTGCACAGTCATTCCCTGATTCAAGCATGAGTCCATATAATAAATCATTTACTGTAATTTTGTCTCCTGTATGTAATCCAAGTCTCGATCCCCCTATGCTAGCTGATTTGTTTGAAATAGTTACTACTTGACTTAAGTCTTTTACATTTTCAATTACTACTAGTGATGTCATTATTTTGGTGGTTGATGCCATTTTTCTTTTAGACTTTTCATCTTTTCCCCATATGACTTCTCCTGATGTTCTGTCATATACTACTGCTGATCTAGAGTTTATTATAGGTTCATTTGTTATATTTGAACTTGCTGCTTGAATTTGTTCATATATCCATGCTGTGTCATCTATATTTTCTTCATAGTCTTCATCATCTGCATATACTTTTGGCATTATTGCTATTATACATATAAATATTAATATATAAGTTATACACTTTTTCATAAAAAACCTCACTTCTTTTTAAGCAGTTTCTTCGGAGAACGGACGCCCAAAGGACACCCCACATTTATTTATATAGTATTTTCTACAAAGAACTAAATTGAAATTCCTACAATTATAAAAAACCTCACATTTAAAATTATATTTTTAAATGTGAGGTTTATGAATATTTTTATATATTTACAGTTTATTCAATAGTAAATTCGGCATATAGTTCTAGTTTTCCTCCTTGTGTATCCAGTGATTTTACTATTCTATATTCTCCATTTTCTAATTCTCCATAGAAATGTTCTTTATTATTATCTTTTATTACAACTAAAATTATATTTCTGAATATAAGGTTATTAATTTTTTATATTTATTTAATTTCTAATTCTTTCATTTTTTTTCTAAATGCCTCCTGCCTTTTTCTTTTTTCTTTAATTTCTTTATACTTTTTATAGTTTTTTGTTGTTTTAACTATAAGTTTAAATATTATAATTAAGAGTGTATCTACTAGCATTCCTAATAATACATATTTTAAAAACATTTCTTGCTCTCCTTCCATAATTTAGTTTAAGGCAGATATATTATGGTTCTACTGCCTACATATATTAGAGTTTAGAATTAGTTAAAAAATTGATTATTTTTTTTCGCTATATGTACTTTTTTTTACCTATAAAATCACAAATTTGCTATTTTCAAGGCTATTCAGACTTTCTTGTTCCTATCATGGTGTAGATTTTATTTTGCTTTTAATGTTTAATATTCCTATGTATAAATGTAAAATATACAAAGGCAGGAACATAAAGGAGGAAATTAAATGAATTTAGATAAAATAAGCATAGGGGCTAGAATTAGAAAAATAAGAGAAGATATATATCATGAGACAAGACAACTTTTTGCAGAAAGATGTGCTCTATCTGAAAATCATTTGGGCAAATTAGAACGTGGAGAAATATTAATTAGTATCACTACATTAGATAAAATATGTTCGCGTGCTGGAATAAAAACAGATTACATTTTATATGGAAAGTGCGAAAGTAAACATTTGAATATTAGAAAAACTATAGATAATTTCTTAGATAAAAGCTCAAAGGAAGAATTGAAAATGTATTTTAAGTTCATATCTGCAATTAAAAGTTTTATTAAAATAGATAATTAATATTTACTATAAGTGATATTGCCATCTTTTCTTTTTTAATTGTAAGAGTTATAACTAAAGTTTGCAAACTTTTATAGAACAAAAGTGGATTTACCACACAGAAAACCAGCCCCTACGATTTGAGCTATTCTTTCGAAGAATTATATTGATTTTTCCTATACAATAAAAAACTCTGAATGTATATAGTATTCAGAGTATTTTATGTTTTATATATAATTTTTTAGATAGCTCTTTATTAAGCTTATAGAGTCTTTATGAATTTTCTGTAGTTCGTTAATACTAATAGGAAGAATATATTTATTTCCCATTCTCCTTATAATTTTTATTATTTTTTCTTCTTCAATATCACATTCTTCCAAAATACATATCTCAAATATATACAATATATATTCATCATCTATTATAATAGAATATTTGCTACCTTTGATTTCATTTTTTATTTTTTCCTTTATCTGTTCATAAGTATTATCCCCATACTTTTCTTTAAATGATTCTAAAATATATTTTTTCATATTCATCACCTACATACTTTTTAATATATTATA
>JAAWHY010000024.1 GCA_022795675.1 Clostridia bacterium | reverse complement strand
CCATTTCTAGCTTGGAATATATATTCAGCCATTTTAGGATCCCATCTTCTTGTTTGATGTCCAAAGTGAACACCTGCTTCTAGTAATTGTTTCATTGCAACTACTGCCATTTTAAATTCCTCCCTTTTTGTTTTTACTTCCATAAAGTTCATCATTTGAATAGGACCAATTAAGTTAACTGTTAAACGACATAAATTATAAATAACTTATGTAATATACAAATGTATTTTGTGTTACCTTTATTATTGGCACACCCCTTCAAACTTGCTTTATGTGATTAATACGTTTAGTATTATACCAATATTTCATAAGAATTGCAAGATTTTTTTCTAAATTTATATTTATTTTGTTTTTTACTTGAATTATTATTTAATTTATTATAGTATATATATTAGAAAATGAGATTAATTATATGGAGGAAATTATGCCAAAAAAAACTAAAGAAAATAATGAAGTAAATGAATTAAAAAAAGCCTCTTCTAAAAGTACTTCTCAGAAAACATCAACATCTACCGCAAAGAAAACATCGACAAAAAGAAATACAACTAAAAAAGAAACTACATTAAATATGAAAACATCAGCTACCAAAAAGGTTACAACATCAAAAAAATCGTCTACTTCAATTAATAAGAAATCTATACAAAAAAGAGAAACTAAAATTATGGAATATTATGATTTACCTTATAGATATAATCAGACTATGGTTAAAATTTTAGCTCAAACTCCTACAACATTATTCGTATATTGGGATATTTCTGATATAGATAGAATAAATTTTATAGAAAAATATGGTGAAGATTTTTTTAATAAAACAAAACCTATTTTACTAATTTATAATAAAACTAAAAATTATTACCTTGAGGTTGAAATTAATGATTTTGCAAATAGTTGGTATCTACATATGCAAGAACCCAATTGTGAATATGAAATAGAACTTAGAAGGCGTAATATTGAAAATCCTTCTCAATATATTCATGTTTCTTCTTCTAATCAACTAGTTTCTCCTAATGACCATGTATTATTTGAAGAAACTGATTTTACAAATGTTAAATTTAAGAATGTAAAAACTGGCACTATATCTGAAAAAGATTTTGGAAGTATACATTTAATGACTAATGTAGGAAATATCTATAATAAAAAACATAAGGTTTACCATTTCTATAATAATTTATTTAAAGATGAAATCCTAGAAAATACTAAAATGTTTTCTAACCCATCTTCTGGAAATCCCACATCTGGAATGTTTTGATATTTAAAAAGAAAAAAAGCGAAGATTAGCCACTCGGACGCCCAAAGGTCGCCCCTATAGCAGTTTAATTTAATAAAGGAGATTATTTATGACTACTAATGAAAAAGGATATGTATGTTTTATATTACATGCACATTTGCCATTTGTACATCACCCCGAAAGTGAAGATTATTTAGAAGAACAATGGTTATTTGAAGCTATTTCAGAAACTTACATTCCTTTACTTAAAAATTTTAAAAAATTAGAAGATGAGAAAGTTAATTTTAGAGTGACTATGTCTATGACTCCTCCTCTTCTTTCTATGCTTGATAACAAAATGTTACAAAGACGTTATATGAAATATTTAAAACAGCATATTGAGCTTTCTAAAAAAGAATTAATCCGTAATAAAGGTAATGATAAAGTTTGCGAATTAGCAAAGTATTACCTAGATAGATATTCAAATGATTTACATATTTTTAAAGAAATATATAATTGTAATTTAATAGAAGGATTTAAACATTTTCAAGATATTGGACTACTTGAAATTATTACTTGTGGTGCAACACATGGTTATTTCCCTCTTCTGTATTTAAATGAAAAAACAGTTCGTGCACAAATAGCAGTTGGTGTACAAACTTATGAAAAATATTTTGGAAGAAAACCTAGAGGGATTTGGCTTCCTGAATGTGGATATGTTCCTGAGGCAGACAAATATCTTAAGGAATTTGGCATTCAATATATAATAACTGAAACACATGGTATTTTATATGCTAATCCTACGCCAGTCTATGGTACTTTTGCTCCAATTGTTTCTCCTAATGGTATAATTGCTTTTGGTAGAGATTTAGAATCTTCTAGACAAGTCTGGAGTTCTATAAATGGATATCCAGGTGATCCTAATTATCGTGAATTTTATAGAGATATCGGTTATGATGCCCCCTATGATTATATAAAACCATATATTGCTCATAATGGTGTTAGAGTCAATACTCAGATTAAATATTATAGGATTACAGGAAAAACTGAAAATAAAGATTATTATAATATTAAATGGGCTATGGATTCTGTTGAAACACAAGCAGGACATTTCTTTGATTGTAGACAATCTCAAATTAGCTATCTTTATTCCCAGATGGATGGACATAAACCAATAATAGTATGTCCTTATGATGCTGAACTTTATGGACATTGGTGGTATGAGGGTCCAGATTGGTTATATATATTATTTAAAAAAATTTATTATGATAAATGTGATTTTAAATTAATTACTCCTAGTGAATATATTGATTTATCCCCTGAAATTCAGGAGTGTATACCTTGTAGGTCTAGTTGGGGTGCTAATGGTTATAGCGAAGTTTGGTTAAATCCTTTAAATGATTATGTTCATAGACATTATCATATTGCAGGAGATAGAATGGTTGAACTTGCTAATTTATTCCCTAATGAACCTAAAACAAGTCTAAAACGTAAAGCCTTAAATCAATGTGCTAGAGAATTATTACTTGCTCAAAGTAGTGATTGGAATTTTATCATTACAAATCAAACAATGGTTGATTATGCTCATAAGAGAATAAAAGATCATATTGGCAGATTTACTAAACTATATTATCAAATAAAAAATAATGAAATTGATGAAATCTTTTTAAAGGAAATTATGAAAAAGGATAAAATCTTTCCTGATATAGATTATATGATTTATAAATAAATCAGAATCAATATTTATAGAATAAAAAATAAGAAAAATTAATAATTTTTCTTATTTTTTATGAATTGTCCACAGCATCTAATATTTCTTTACATTCTCTCCAATTTACTACTTTAATACATTCGTATTCTTCTTCTAATCTCTGTATTATTTCTTTTGTATTATCATTAGAGTTTAAATCAGCTACAACAATATCTTTAATCTGTTCTTCCTTTCCATATAATATTTTAAATATTATAGACCTCAAAATTCCTTCTATTTCTTTTTCTTGATTTTTAACACCAATAATCATATATATACCACTTGACCTTAAATTTGTATGTATTGTAATATATAGAATAGTCTTTATAATCTCAAATAATCCATAAAAAGCCAATGTCCAAACAATGGCATTTATTATAAAGCTCATAAGAATTCCTCCTCTGTATATATATAATATGAGTTTTAAATTCTTTTGGTTCATATATTTTTACTATATTTTAAGTCCAAATTGTAACCTCAAATTAGAAAATTTAAATTCTACTTCTCACTTGTTCCTATCTATAATTGCTTTTTTTATATGATTTATTTTATATAATGAATTACTTAAGTATACCTCTATAACATCTATTCTTGTAAAATCCTCTAATCTATCATTTATTAACAAATAATATTCTGCTGCTTTGTAGATATGTTTTTGTTTAGGTTCATTTACTGAGTCTGCTGGATTTCCATAGGATAATATTTTTCTTGTTTTAACTTCTACAAATACAATCTCTTCTTTATCTTGTGCAATAATATCTATTTCTCCTAATTTACATCTAAAATTTCTTTCAATTATTTCGTATCCTTTTTCTTCTAAGTATTTTGATACTATATCTTCTCCTAAATTTCCTGTATCTTTTCTGTTGTCCATTATTTTTTATTTCCTTCTTATATTATTTTTTCTCGAACATATATAATATTCTCATATATTAATACCTATTTAAATATAGTTCTACATATTTCATAATTATTACCTGGTTTGCTTTCTACAAGTCCCTCTAATTCCATCATAAGTAATTTAGAGTTTAATTCTCCAATATCCATTTTGATTTCTTTGCTAATTTGATTTATATGTATTTCTCCTTTTTGTATTAATTTATATATTTTTTTGTATTCTGGATTTATATCTACTTGTTTTTCTATCTCATCAATACTAATTTGCTTAATTTGCTTCATATTAAAATATTCTAATATATCATTTGCATTTGTTACTAATTTACCATCTCTTTTTAATAATCTGTTTGTTCCCTCTCCCTTTTTATTTTCTAAACTATTTGGTATACAAAATATGGCTTTTCCTTGTCTTCTTGCATAATTAACAGTTATTCCTGTTCCACTTTTTTGGGCTGCTTCTATAACTAATACTCCCATACTTAATCCACTTATTATTCTATTTCTTTTTCTAAAATTATCTGGTCGTTTTTCAACATTTGGTTCATATTCTGTAATAATTGCACCATTATTTTTTAATATTTTTTCAAATAGCTCTTTATTTTCTTGTGGATATATATTATCAAAACCAGTTCCTAATACTGCAATAGTTTTTCCTTTTGCTTGTAAGGCTCCTATATGTGCTGAAGTATCAATTCCGCACTGCTAATCCACTTATTATTGTTATCCCCTCTTGTGCTAAATTATAAGAGAATTTTGTTCCTTGTTTTCTACCATATTCAGTACATTTTCTCGCACCTACTACTGCTACCCCTTTTTTACTAAGTAATGATACATCACCTAAAACATATAATTTTTTAGGGGGTTCTTGTATATCTCTTAATGTATCTGGATAATTTTCGTTATTTATATCTATTATCTGCATAATTATTATTTTTTCCTTTCTCAGTGTGAAAAAAATTTTCGAAACTTTGCCTCTTTCTTAATTTTTCCAGTATTTTCTATCTAAATTTCTATATTGTATAGCTTCTGCTAAATGTTTTACTTCTATATTTTCACTTCCATCTAAATCAGCGATTGTCCTAGAAACCTTTAAAATTCTTCCATACGCTCTAGCAGTTAATCCTAATTTTTCAAAACAACCTTTTAATATTTCTTTTCCTTTAGAATTTAATTTACAATATTCTTCAATTAAACTTGGAGTTAGTTCTGCATTTGAATATATGGCATGTTTTGAATATCTTTCTTGTTGCATTTTTCTAGCCTTATCCACTCTTTTTTTTATTTGTTCTGAGGTTTCCCCTTTTTCGCTAGAATCTAATTTTTGATATTTCACTGCTTCAACTTCTATATGTATATCTATTCTGTCTAATAAAGGTCCACTGATTTTACCAATATACCTATTTATCGAATTCTCATTACATGTACATTCCTTTTCTTTAGACCCATAATACCCACATGGACATGGATTCATTGAGGCAATTAGCATAAAATTACATGGATATGTTAAACTTGCATTTACTCTATTAATATTTATTATTTTGTCTTCTAATGGAACTCTCAAAAGCTCTAATACATTATTAGGAAATTCAGGTAGTTCGTCTAAAAATAATACTCCATGATGTGCTAGGCTTATCTCTCCTGGTCTTGGAATTCTTCCCCCTCCTATTAATGATGCACCAGATATTGTATGATGTGGAGCTCTAAAAGGTCTATTTGTAATTAATGGTTTATCTTCTGGTAATATTCCCTCTATACTATGTATTTTTGTTATCTCTAAGGATTCTTCAAATGTTAGACTTGGTAATATTGATGGTAAACACCTAGACATCATTGTTTTACCAGAACCTGGACTTCCAATGAGTAAGCAATTATGTCCACCAGCTGCAGCAACTTCTAAAGCTCTTTTTATACTCTCTTGTCCTTTTACATCAGAAAAATCGAATATATAATTCATATTTTTCATAAAATAATCTTCATAATTCATTTGTACTTTTTCTGGTTTTTCATTTCCATTAAGTATATTTATAACTTGATCTAAACTTTCTACTCCTATTACTTCTATATTTTTAACTATACTTGCTTCTTTTGCATTTTCTTTTGGAATTACCACTTTTTTTATTCCTAATTTACTTGCCTCTAAACACATTGGAAAAATTCCTTTTACTTTGTTTATTTTTCCATCTAAAGATAATTCACCTATAAATATAGTATCATCTATATTTTTTACTTCTAATTCTTCATTTGCTATAAGAGTCGCAATAGCTATTGGTAAATCATATAAAGCACCTTCCTTTCTTGTATTTGCTGGTGCTAAATTAATTATCATTTTTCTGCTTTTTAAGTCTACACCACTGTTTTTAATAGCAGTTCTTACTCTTTCTTTTGACTCTTTTACACTTGCATCTGGTAAACCTACAATATCACATGAAGGTAATCCTCCTGATACATCTACTTGTACCTCTACCAAATATCCATCTAGTCCCTGTAAAGACATGCTTTTAACGATAGACAACATATTAAATTCCTCTTTTCAATTTTGGGATTTTCCTAATTTTAGAATTATACTTTTTTGATTATAATTTACTAGAAACTAATTTTCAATTTATAATGCTAATACACAGTTGTATTTGATTTTTAAAATTTTTGAACTATAATTATTATTTTCTACAAAAAAATTCTTTTTCCTTCTTTTTAAATTAAATTTCTAAAAGAACGAATTTTAAGAATTGCTAAGCGGTGAAAACCGCAAAGCAATTCTAATAATCCGCATAATTATCTAATACGGAAAGTTATGCCGCTGGCATAACTTTCCTACTATATAAATAAAAGAAAGGCAAGATTTAATATTTCTCACCTTTCTTATATGTGTTCGTATGAATTTTGCAATAAAATTTGTTGTTTAATTTATCACTTGATAATGATACAAGAAATCTTCTTTTCTGATAGTTTCAAACTTTTTTTCTTCACCATCAATAAGTCTTGAGGTAATTATTACATTTTCAGAATCGTCCGCTAAATTAGCATAAAAGTGTAAGAATCCTTTCTCTGTTGCATTATCACTTGTTTTTGTCAAGTGTATTTTAAGCAATCAAATTATATCATAACTTTATGTAAAATTCAACTATGGTTTTAATACAATTTCATCATATAGACTTATACTTTTCATTGAAGGTATTTCATTTGTAGTATAACCTAAATCCATTAATTCTTCAGTTGTATAACTTTTAATAATTGCATAATTTTCATTCTGTTTTTCTATTTTTACTAGTATTTTATCTGTATATCCTACTCTGTTTCTTATTACATAATTCTTATCATCTTCTGTAATTATTGATGAATTTGGCACTTTTAAACCTGAAGCATTCCACCAAATAACATCTATTGAGATTTTTCTATAACCAATTAAATATTCAACGTCTTGTGTTATTTTAAATACTACTACTGCTTCACCATCATTAAAATCTGAAATTCTTACAATTTCAGCAGATATTTCATCATGATTTGATAACCTTAATTTTATAATATCTCCTTCTTTTGCACTCATTGCGTTATCTGATGATAAAACAGTCGCAATATAACAGTAAAAATTATTTACTACTTTTCCTTGTTCTGAGCTTGAAGAAATTAGTTGTCCTGTTTTAATTTTTACTGAATCTAATATCTCTTTAGTTATAGTTTCTATATTATTTACAGTTAGACTTTCTTCGTATCCATCTATTTTATAGGATACTGTTCCACTTTCTGGAGCAGATATATACTGTTGACCCGAATTTAATTCTTGCTCATATTCGCTTCTTTGTGTTATTAATTTATTAATATATGAACCAGAAGGGCTAAGTTCTCCTGCAATTTTGGCCTTTCTTATCATATAAGAACTAATTTCTGATTTATATTCAGCAATTTCATCTATCTTATTAGTAGTCTGAAGTAATGATATTTTTTCTTCTATTTGTTTTTCTAATAATTGAATATCTGTAGAATATATACTTGTGTTTTGTCCCTCAATGGCTTTTTGTATTTCTTTATCTAACTCAGATATTTTTTCCTCTAGTTTTTGCTCATTTTGACTGCAATATCTAAATATAGAATCACCTTTTGCAACTTTTGAACCTTCTGGTTTTATAGTAACAATTCCATTTTGGTGTTCATCACTAAAAACCAATTTTTCATCTCTAATTACATAACCGATATTTGTTTCTTCTTGGTATATTTTACCATTTTCGATAACAAATACATCTGATGGCTCTATTAGTAAGTTAATTATGCTATAAAAAATACATACAGCTATTATGGCAATAATTAATAATGACACTACTTGTCCTAACTTTTTTCTATTAAGTTTATTTTTCTTTTTTGACTTTTCACTCAATTTATTTCCTCCAAAATAATTTGTACATTTTTCTCACTATTTTCAAGTCCATTAATCCATATTGTATCTTTATTTTTTTTAAACCAAGTCAGCTGTCTTTTTGCATATCTTCTAGTTTCCATTTTAATTTTATCAACCATTTCTTCTTTAGTAATTTTTCCTTCTATATATTCCTTTGTTTCCTTATATCCTAATCCTTGAATAGCAGTTGGTAATTCCTCATATTTCGATATAAGATTTTTAACTTCTTCAATAAGTCCTTGTTCTACCATTATATCTACTCTTTGATTTATTCTATCATATAGTATTTCCCTATCCATATTTATTGCAAATACTTTATAATCATATTTTATTTCTTTGCTTCTTGATGCTATTTCTTGCTCAGTTTTCGTTTTTCCAGTTTCATGATATATCTCTAATACCCTTAATATTCTTTTTTTATCATTACGTGATATCTTTTCCATAGCAGTTGAATCAATTTCTAATGCTTTATTATATAAAGTTTCTAATCCTTCTTCCTCAGCTATTTTTTCTAATTTATCTCTATACTCTTTATCTAGTTTTATTTCATTGTATTCTATACCATATATTAAAGAATTAACATATAGTCCAGTGCCACCAACAACTATTGGAATTTTTCCTCTTTCTAAAATTTCCTCTATACAACTCTCTGCTTGCTTTTTATAATCTGCAACACTATATCTTATATTTGGTTCTACAAAGTCTAACATATAATGCTTTATTCCCTCCATCTCCTCCTGTGTAGGCTTTGCACTCCCTATATCCATATATTTATATATTTGCATAGAATCTGCTGAGACTATTTCTCCATTAATCTTTTTTGCTAATTCTATTGATAATGATGTCTTTCCAGAAGCAGTAGGACCACATATTACAATAACTGTTGGTTTTTGTGTTTTATTCATATATTATATTTCCTTCTTACATATTTATATAATTCGAAAAAAATTTGAATTTATTTTCTACGGGCGAATTTCTTTTCTATATCTGTAACAGTCATCTTAATCGCAGTAGGCCTTCCATGAGGACAAGTAAATGGATTTGATAAACTTAATAATTGTTGTAATAAGCTATCTACCTCTTCTTGTGTTAAAGCCATATGTGCTTTTACAGCTGCTTTACATGCAATAGTAGCTAAAAATTTTTCTTCAATTTCTTGTTTTGCAGTTCTTGCAACTGTATTTATTTCATCTAAAGTTTCTAAAAATAACTCTTTTGTATTTAAGTCTAAGCACATTGTTGGTACACCTGTTAATTTTATAGTATTTTCACCAAATTCTTCTAATTGGAATCCAGCTTTTTCAAATTTAGCCATACTCTCTCGTGCAATATCCATTTCTTTATGAGATAAAACAATTATATCTGGTAATAACAACAATTGTGAGTCTTTTTTACCTTCAGAATAATAATTTTTCCTTACCTTTTCATACATAATTCTTTCATGTGCAGCATGTTGGTCTATTATATATAACTCTTTTTCAATTTCTATTATAATATATGTTTGAAAGGCAATTCCTATTAATTTGTAATTCGGTTTTACACTAGCCTTTGGAGTATATTTTTCTTCTTCTTCATATAAAGACATATTTACATTTTCAGTTATTATATCTTTAGCATCTTCTATATTGTTTTTTTCTTCTTTTTCTTCTTTATTGATTTTTCCAAATATCTTGCTATACATATCTTCAAAATTAACATTATTATCTATACCTTTTGTTACTACATTTTCACCTTGTAAATTATTAGTAATTGTTTCTGCTATCATATCACCATATGTATAATCTTCAGGTATATATTGTTCCATTTCTAATGCTTTTTGCATAGCTTGGTTTTGATTATTTTTCATATTCTCTTGCATCTGTTCTGTAGATGAAAATTTAAAATCTTCTTCATCATTCTCACTATATATAGGAGGTTCTGCTAATATTTGATTTTTTCTAGTCCTATCAAAATCTTCTGTTTTAGCACCTTCTATACTATTATTTGTATTCTTATTTAAATATAAATTTTCTATTATATTATTATCTTGTTCTGTTAGTACATTATCTTCTTCTTTTACTAATGTAGCAACTTGAGGCGATGAAATTTCATCTTTTATTACGGATTCACCATTTGATATTTTTCTAAAAGTATTTGTAAATGCTTGACTTGTAAAATCAATATATGTATTCTCTTTTACTGTACTAGAATCTGACTTTACCTCTTCTACATTTTCTATTAATTCAGCTTTTAGTAATGTATCTTTTACTGCATTATACACTGCTTTAAATACTCTATTTTCATCTTGAAATCTAACCTCTAGCTTTGCAGGATGCACATTTACATCAACTGTACCTGGATCAATCTCAATATTTAGTATAATAAATCCATATTTTCCGATTGGTAACAAGCCTTTAAATGCTTTTTCAGTAGCACTTGATAGAGTTTTATCTTTTATATATCTTTTGTTTACAAAGAAAATTTGGTTTCCTCTATTTGAACGTGCTATCTCTGGTTTACCAACAACACCTGTAATGATTACTCCTTCATACATATAGTTAATTGGTAAAATTGCCTTTGCAATATCTTTTCCATATATACTAAAAATTACATTATTAACATTTCCATCTCCGTTTGTTTGGATTATTGTTTTTCCTGTATTAATTAATTTAAAAGCTATATGTGTATTTATAAGTGCTAACCTTGATATAGCATCTTCTATATATCCAGATTCTGTATAGTCCTTTTTTAAAAATTTATATCTAACTGGTGTATTGAAAAATAAATTTTTTACTGTTATTGTTGTTCCCTTTGAACATCCAATTTCTTCTTGTTCTAAAACTTTTCCTGCTTCAACTATAATTTTGTGTCCCACATCATCAAGTGCTGTTTTTGAACATAATTCTACATTTGCAATAGCTGCAATACTAGCTAATGCTTCACCTCTAAATCCCATTGACTTAACTATATTTAAATCATCTGCACTTCTTATTTTACTTGTAGCATGTCTTTCAAATGCAATTTCTAAATCGTCTTTTTCCATTCCATTACCATTATCAGTAATTCTTATATATGATATTCCACCATTTTTTATTTCAATTGTAATATTTGTAGCTCCTGCATCAATGGAATTTTCTACCATTTCTTTTATTACAGATGCTGGTCTTTCTATAACCTCACCAGCAGCAATTTTATTAATTGTTAATTCATCTAACAAAACAATATTTCCCATTTATAGTTTTCCTCCCAAACTTTTGTATATTACTGTTAGATTATATCATTAATTAAGTTATTTTGTATATATTTTTTTAAAATTTTTTAAGGGCATGGTACACCCATGCCCTTACATTTTCTAATTTCTATTCTCTAATTTGTGATATGCCCTATATCATTCATCATTACAAATACAGATAATAGTATTATACAAACAAATCCTGTCATTTGAATAGCTACCTCTGTTTCTTCTTTTAGAGGTTTCTTTCTTATTCCCTCAATTATATAAATTACAATTTTTCCGCCATCTAAAGGTGGTATTGGTAATAAATTGGTTACTCCTAATGATAATGATATTGCTGCTATTAAATATATATAATTTACTAATTCTGTCGTTTGTACTATTATTGATGATATTCCTACTGGTCCTACTAATTCATTTACTGTTACATTACCAGAAAATAACATTTTCAAACTATCAATTATTGAATAAGCGAATGTTCCTGTAACTTGTAATGTTTCTTTTAAAGGATATTTATAATATATCATTACTATTAAAAACACTATTGCAATAGCAAATATAATATTTACTAATCCTCCTGCTGCTACTATTAGTATTTTTTGCCAAATTTTTGCTTTGCTAAAAGAACCTTTTTCTTCTGATGGTTGTTCTTCGCCCTCCATTCTTACAAATCCACCAAGTGGAATTATTCTTAGTGCATATGTTGTTTCTCCAATTTTTTTAGATATTATTGTTTTTCCAAAACCTAGTGCAAATTCATTTACTTTGACTTTACATAGTTTTGCTACAATAAAATGTCCACCTTCATGGATAAATACTAATATTCCTAATAAAAATATTATTTTTATAGCATTTACAATAAATGTAAGCAATAATGTCACCTCTCTAAACTATAATTAATGGGTACAGTGGTGTCATGTGTTTTATCATAGCATTCTCTCAAACAGTACCCCTACAGTATTTATAAAATATTATTTAAAGAATAATCATATATAATAGATATGCAAATGGAGCTATAAATATTACACTATCAATTCTATCTAACATACCTCCATGCCCAGGTATTAAGTCTCCAAAATCTTTAATTTCTGTATATCTTTTAATACTTGATGCTGCAAAGTCTCCAATTTGGCTCATTATACTAAGTAAAACTGTAAAACCACCAAATATGACATAGGATATTGAATCATTATATATTTTATTACATATATATGTATAAATAATTGCAATTATTAATGCACCAATTGTTCCTCCTAAACACCCTTCAATAGTTTTATTTGGACTAATTTTACTAAATTTATGCTTTCCTAGACTAAATACTTTTCCTATAATGTATGCGAAACTATCTGTTCCCCAAGCAGCAATTACTAAATACCATAAATAAATTTTATTTGGCAATTTCTCAATCATAAGTGGGATACACATTATGAATAATACTATATAACATATACCAAAAAAAGTAACTGATATATCTACTATATTATATTTCATTTTAGTAAATAAACTCTGTATAAATAATAAAACTACTATGGCTGGCAAAAATAAGCCAACCCATGTTATATCAAAGCTTGGTATTACATGTATAAATGCTATTAAAATTGCACACAAATACCCTATCCATTCAATAGGTTTTAATTTATTTTTCATAGCATTAAAATACTCATATATACTAATTATTGCCACTATTGAAAAAAATATGTCTATAACATATTTATTTCCTAAAACTAATACTATTACTACTAATGGTAGCCCTAATATTGTTGTAAGTAATCTTGTTATATTCATTTATTAATTTCCTCCAAATCTTCTGTTCCTTCTTTGATATTCTAAAATAGCTTTGTCTAATTGCTCTTCATTAAAATCTGGCCAATTTACATCTATAAAATATAATTCTGAATAAACTGATTGCCACATTAAAAATCCACTAAGTCTTAATTCATTACTTGTTCTTATAATTAAATCTGGGTCAGGTATTCCTATTGTATATAAATGATCTGATATTACATTTTCATTAATATTATCTATGTCTATTTTACCTTCTTTAGCTTCCAATGCTATATTTTTGATTGCTCTAACTAATTCTTTCCTACCACCATAGTTAAGAGCTATACTGAATACAACTCCTGTATTGTCCTTTGTTCTTTCCATACATTTTTTCATGCTTTTTTGTAAATCCTCATTAAAAGCTGTAATATCTCCTAATATATTGACTTTTATATTTTCAGTATCTGCTCTTTTAGCATAATCGTCTAAATATGTTTTAAATAAAATCATTAGTCCATTTATTTCTTCTTCTGCTCTTTTCCAATTTTCTGTTGAAAAAGCATATACAGTAATAAATTTTAATCCAATATTATTTGCATATCTTACTATATTTTCTAATGTTTTGGCCCCTGCCTTATGTCCAAACCCAGCTTTTTTTCCTTGTTCTGTTGCCCATCTTCTATTACCATCCATTATAATTCCTATGTGATTAGGCATTTTCTCTTTATCAAAATCCATAAAATCTCCTTACTTAAATTTATGTATAGAAACTATAAATTAATGATTTCTATCTTTGATATATATTGCGAGTTCTTTTAAAAATTCTGCTTTATTTCCATAAGTTTCTAAAGTCCTTAATGCTTCATTAGTCGTTTTTTCTAAATATTCCTGTGCCTTTTCTACTCCAAATTTTGTAACATAAGTTATTTTATTCATTGCTTTATCATTACCTACTGGTTTTCCCATAATTTTCGAATCCCCAATTTCAGATAATATATCATCTTTAATTTGAAATTCTAATCCTATTTTTTCAGCATACAAAGTTAAATTATCAATATCTTCTTCACTTGCTTCAGCAAGTATTGCTCCTGTTCTAACACAATATTTAAAAAACGAAGCTGTTTTTTTATTATGTATATAATCTAATTTTTCCTTTGATATTTCTTTTCCTTCACATTCTGTATCAAGATATTCGCCAATTATCATTTCATCTATTGCACAAGAAAATTCATTTAATACTCTAATTTTTTTCTTCATTTGATCTATATTTTCCGAGTTATTTATCTCATTTGCAATAATCCTATATGAATTATTCATTAAAGAATCACCTGCCAAAATAGCAGTTGCCTCATTATACATTTTGTGTATTGTTAATCTTCCTCTTCTATAATCATCATTGTCTATTCCTGGCAAGTCATCATGTATAAGAGAAAAAGTATGTGTCATTTCCATTGAAACTGCGAATGGTAAACATTTTTCATAATCATTTTTAAATAATTTATATGTTTCAATTATTAATGTTGGTCTTAGTCTTTTGGCTGATGACATTAAACTGTATTCTATTGCTTCATTTAATGTGATTTCTGGTAAATTTTCTTTTTTTATATATTTATTTATCTCTTGATTTACTAATTCTTGATTATCCCTTAACTTTTCTTTAAAATTCATAAATCTTTTACCTATCCCATATTTTCCCTATTCAACGGACAACCAAAGGTCGCCCCCTTATTATTTTTTTATATTATCTTTTATGTTCATA
>JAAWHY010000023.1 GCA_022795675.1 Clostridia bacterium | reverse complement strand
CGCGAGTAAAATTTGTTTCACAAATTTTTCACGCTCCTATACTGACATAATTTCTCTTTTTATATTATCTTTTATGTTCATAACGCGAGTAAAATTTGTTTCACAAATTTTTCACGCTCTTACACAGACATTATCTCTTTTTCTTTTTTAGAAGATAGTTCATCTATAAATGCTACTTTTTTGTCTGTTAATTTTTGTATCTTATCTTCTGCTTGTTTTTCTTCGTCTTCTGTCATGTTTCCATCTTTTTGTTCTTTTTTAGCCAAGTCCATTGCGTCTCTTCTTATTGCTCTTACTGCTATTTTTGATTCTTCTGATAATTTCTTTATATCTTTTACTATTTCCTTTCTTCTTTCTTCTGTTAACTCTGGAAATGTTAATCTTATTATCTTTCCATCATTATTAGGATTAATTCCTATGTCTGCTACTAATATGGCTTTTTCTATTTCCTTTAATATACTAATATCCCATGGTTGTATAACTATCATTCTTGCTTCTGGTACTGAAATTCCTGCTACTTGATTAATAGGTGTTGGAACACCATAATAGTCTACTTTAACTTTATTTAATATTGCAGGGTTTGCTCTTCCTGCTCTTATTTCTGCAAAATTTTCTTCTAAAACATTTATTGTTTTTTCCATTTTTTCTTCAATTTGATTATAATCCATAATTTATCTTCCTTTCAATTTATTTTTATATGGTATGGTACATGTTACCATTTTTATTTATTGCAAATTTTTCATATATATTACCTATTTTACGATTGTACCTATATGTTCCCCTTTTACGATTTTTACTATGTTCTCTGGTTTTGCAATTTCAAATACCATTAATGGTATTTGGTTATCTCTACATAATGATGTTGCTGTTGAGTCCATTACTTTTAAATCTTTGTCCAATATATCTATATATGATATTTCATCATATTTAATTGCTGTTTTATCTATTTTTGGATCTGCTGAGTAAACTCCATCTATCGTTTTCGCAAGTAATATTATATCTGCATTGATTTCTGCTGCCCTAAGTGCTGCTCCTGTATCTGTTGAAAAGTATGGGTGTCCTGTTCCACAAGCAAATATTACAACTCTTCCTTTTTGTAAATGCTTATCAGCTTTTCTTTTTATATATGGTTCTGCAATTTCTCTCATTTCTATTGCTGTTTGTACTCTTGTAGTTACTCCTCTAGCTTCTAAACAATCTTGTAATGCTAAAGAGTTCATGGTTGTTGCTAACATTCCCATATAGTCTGAGGTTGTTCTTTCCATGTCATGACCATATCTTCCTCTCCAGAAATTTCCTCCTCCAACAACTATGGCTACTTCTACTCCTAAGTCCACTACTTTTTTTATTTGGTCACAAATACTACCAATAACATCAGCATATACTCCTGTTTTATTGTCTCCTGCTAATGCCTCTCCACTTAATTTTAAAAGTATACGCTTGTATACGGCTTCACTCATACCTTTCATCCTTTCTTCTATTTAAATATATTAAGTTTTTTATATTCTATCATATATTAATGAAAATTTGTTGATTTTTTATAAAATTTTTATAATTTTTGTTATTATTAAAATTTGGGCATACCTAGATTGTAGGGGCGGGGCTTGCCTCCTCCCAATTTTGAACATTTGCATAATTTCTTAACGGGCAGACGCAAGGCCTGCCCCTACATATATTAATCTTTGACATTTTATGTTAATTGATGTATAATATATATTATAGAAAACATCAACCCAGTAACCAGAATTTGGTTACGCCCACCTTTATGGAGGTAATCTTATGAAAATGTATCATTATTTTGTGTCGTATGTGGTACGTTCTAATTCCAAAAATTTCTTTTTTGGAATGGGTGACATTAAAAGATCTGAAAAAATCGCTTCCTTTGACGATATTTCTTCTTTTCGGGAAAGCATAGCCGAGAAAAATCCTGGTATTAAAGCCGATGATATAACTATCATAGGTATGCCCTCACTCATTCGGGACGAACCCTACTGATAAGCCTGCCTCCACGGGGGCTTTTTTTATTTAACAATGTTAGTCTTAAATTGGAAAAGAATTGTTATTTGGCTAGGCATTCGAGAAAGAAATACCGGGAACGTACTGTTGTACGTTGAGGATTTTCTTTCGAATAAATTTTTGCGAGTGAAATTTATTTTATAAATTTCTCACGCTATGTCGTTCCGACCACGCCAAATGGCAATTATTTTTCAATTTTTATACTTCTGTTATGTCTACGACATCAATCTCCTCTTCTGATTTTGTGTCTTCTATTGCTTCATATAAAGCATTTGCTGTATCAAGGGATGTGAAACAAGGTATTTTACATTCTACCGCTAGACGCCTTATTTTGAAGCCATCTCTACTTGATTCTTTTCCCTTTGTTGGAGTATTAATTATAAAATTAATTTTTCCTGCTTCAACTAAATTTGGAATGCTCTCAGCTCCCTCCCATATTTTTTCTAGCATATATGTTTCAATTCCATTATCTCTTAAAAATACTGATGTACCTTTTGTTGCATATATTTTAAATCCTCTATTATACAATTTCTTTGCTAGTGGAAGAACTTCTTCTTTATCTTTATCTCTTACTGTTATTAATATATTCCCTTGTTTAGGAATACTTACTCCACTTGCAATAAATGCTTTTACTATTGCATCTGTAAAGTTCTTGGCTACTCCTAAAACCTCTCCTGTTGATTTCATTTCAGGTCCTAAACTTGTGTCTGCATTTTTTATTTTTTCAAAAGAGAATACTGGCATCTTTATAGCAACATATTCACTACGTCTATATACACCTGTTCCATATTCCATGTCCTTTAATTTTTCTCCAAATATTACTCTTGTTGCTATATCTATTACAGGTAAATTTGTAACTTTGCTTATGTATGGAACTGTTCTACTTGAACGTGGATTTACTTCAATTATATATACTTCATTATTTTGTAAAATAAATTGAATATTCATCATTCCTATTACATTTAATTCTTTAGCTAATAGTTTAGTATATTCAACTATCTTGTTCTCGGATTCTTTATTTACATTTTGTGTTGGATAAACTGATATACTATCTCCTGAATGTACTCCCGTTCTTTCTAATAATTCCATAATTCCTGGAATTAAAACATCTTCTCCATCGCAAATTGCATCAACTTCTATTTCTTTTCCCATAATGTATTTATCTACTAATATTGGGTGTTCTTGTGCTATTTTGTTTATTTCTTGTATTAATTTTTCTATATCTAAGTCATCATATGCAATAGCCATACCTTGTCCACCTAGTACATATGAAGGTCTAACAAGTACTGGATATCCTAATTTATTAGCGATTTCCTTTGCTTCTTCAACTGTATATACTGTTCCCCCTTGTGGTCTAGTTATATTACAATTATTTAAAACTTGATCAAATAATTCTCTGTCTTCTGCTCTATCCATGTTTTCTTCTGATGTACCTAAAATTTTAACTCCCATATCCTTTAATGCCCTAGTTAATTTAATTGCAGTTTGTCCCCCAAATTGTACTATTGCTCCATATGGTTTTTCTACATTTATAATGTTTTCTACATCTTCAGGAGTTAGGGGTTCAAAATAAAGTTTGTCTGCTATATCAAAGTCTGTGCTTACTGTTTCTGGATTATTGTTTATTATTATTGTTTCAAATCCTTTTCTCTTTAATGCCCATACTGCATGAACACTACAATAATCAAATTCAATTCCTTGCCCTATTCTGATTGGTCCTGATCCTAGTACTACTACTTTTTTCTTGTCTGTTTTTCTATCTGCTTCATTATCATCATCATAACTTGAATAATAATATGGTGTTTTTGCTTCAAATTCTGCTGCACAAGTATCAACCATCTTGAAATTTGCTACTATATTATTTTCTTGTCTTATTTTCTTTATTTCTTCTAATGAAATTTTTGTTAAATTATATATTACTTTGTCAGTATATCCATATTTTTTAGCCCTTTTAATTAAATTTACATCTAATTTAGAACTTTGTAACTCTTTTTCAATATTTACTAAATTATTTATTTTACTTATGAAAAATTTATCAATTTTAGTTATTTCATGAATTTGATCTATTGTCATTCCACGTCTTAGGTTTTCTGCAATAACCCAAATTCTTTCATTATTTACTTTTTTTAATTCCTCTCTTATTTCCTCTTTAGAATAAAGATTTAATTTAGGTAAAATTAGACTATCTATATTTTCCTCTAAAGAACGTATTGCTTTCATAAGTCCTGCTTCTAAATTAGGTGCTATTGCCATAACTTCTCCAGTTGCTTTCATTTGAGTTCCTAAGTCCCTGTCAGCTGTTAAAAATTTACTAAATGGCCATTTGGGAATTTTTACTACAACATAATCTAGAACTGGTTCAAAGCATGCATAAGTTTTTCCTGTTACTGCATTTTTTATTTCATCTAGAGTATAACCTATTGCAATTTGTGCTGCCACTTTTGCAATAGGATAGCCTGTTGCTTTTGATGCTAATGCTGAAGAACGACTAACTCTAGGATTTACCTCGATTACCGCATATTCAAAACTATTTGGATTTAGAGCAAATTGAACATTACATCCACCTTCAATTTTTAATGCTGATATAATTTTTATTGCTGAACTCCTTAGCATTTGATACTCTTTATCTGCTAAAGTTTGTGATGGTGCAACAACAATGCTGTCTCCTGTGTGAACCCCCACAGGGTCTATATTTTCCATATTGCATACTGTAATGCAATTTCCTTTACTGTCTCTAATTACTTCATATTCAATTTCTTTCCAACCAGAGATACATTTTTCTACTAAAACTTGATGAACTCTTGAAAGCCTTAGACCACTTTCACAGATTTCGTTGAATTGAGCTTCTGTATATGCAATTCCTCCTCCTGTTCCACCTAAAGTATATGCTGGTCTTATAATTACTGGAAGTCCTATCTCTCTTGCAAAATTAAGTCCTGATTGTAAATCTGTTACTACTTTACTTGCTATACAAGGCTCATTTATAGATTCCATCATATCTTTAAACGCTTGTCTGTCTTCAGCATTTTTTATTCCCTCTGGTGAAGTTCCTAAAAGTTTTACTCTCTTTTCCTCTAAGTATCCTGATTCTGCTAGTTCCATCGCTATATTTAGTCCTGTTTGCCCTCCTAGGTTTGGTAATATACTATCTGGATTTTCTTTTTCAATTATTTTTTTTACTGTTTTTACTGTAAGTGGTTCTATGTATATTTTATCTGCCATGTTCTTATCAGTCATGATTGTTGCTGGATTTGAATTGACTAATACTACTTCTAGTCCTTCTTTTTTTAATTCAACACATGCTTGGGTGCCTGCATAATCAAATTCTGCTGCTTGTCCTATTATTATTGGTCCTGATCCTATTACTAGTACTTTTTTTATTCCTTTATTTTTTGGCATTTCTTTATTTTCCTTTCTATGATATTTCTTAAACATAAGGGCACAGTGGTGTCATCTTCTCTTCGAGCCCAGTTAAATTTGTAAAACGATTAAAATTTGCTATGGCAAATTTTTCATAGGTATTCCCTCAAACGGTGCCCCCACAATTTTCTAATCTCTATCTTATAATTTCGCTAGAAATTCATCAAACAAATATGCACAGTCTTCAGGTCCTGGGCATGCCTCTGGGTGAAATTGTACTGTGAATATATTTTTACCTTTATAATTTAATCCTTCTATTGTTCCATCATTTACATTTACATATGATATCTCTGCGATATCTTTATTTATAGAATCTTCTTTTACGTAATATCCATGATTTTGTGAGGTTATACAAATTCTTCCAGTTTTTAATTCTTTTACTGGATGATTTGGTCCACGATGTCCATATTTTAGTTTTGCAGTAGTTGCACCTGTTGCTAATGCCATTAGTTGATGTCCTAAACAAATTCCCATTATTGGTATATCTGCTTTATATAGTTTTTTAATATTATCTATTGCAATCTTGCAGTCTTCTGGATCACCTGGTCCATTTGATAATACTATTCCATCGAAATTTCCTTTTAAAATTGTTTCTGCTGATATATCTTGTGGAAAAGCGGTAACTGTGCAGTCTCTGCTTACTAATGATCTTATAATGTTTTCCTTACAACCAAAGTCTATTAAAGCTATTTTATTTTTTCCTTCACCAAATTCTCTAATATGTTTATTAGAAACTTCACCTACTACATTCGGAAAAGTATATTCTTTTATTTCTTTTATTATATCTTGTAAATTAGATATATCTGAAACTAGTTTTCCTCGCATTGTACCATAGTCCCTCAAAAGTTTAGTTAATTTTCTAGTATTCACATTCATTAAACCGTGGTATATCATTATTTTTTAAATAATCATTCAAATTTGTTTCTGATCTAAAGTTACTTTCTAATTCTGCCAATTCATGTATAAAAATAGCCTTTATCCACATTCTTCTAGATTCTACATCATTTGTTATTACTCCATAATTTCCTATTAATGGATATGTTAATGTAACTCCTTGTCCTGCATATGATGGATCTGTAAATATTTCTAAATATCCTGTCATAGAAGTATTAAAAACCACTTCACATACAGTATCTCTTTCTGAACCTATTCTGTTTCCTTCAAATATTTCTCCATTTTCTAAGACTAAATATCCTTTTTCCATTATATACCTCTCTTATTTACATAAATTTTTGTAAAAAAGAAGATCTGCTAAGATCTTCTTAATATTATTGATTTAATTGTTTTTTTACTTCTTCTGCAAAATTTTCTTCTTTTTTCTCAATACCTTCACCTTTTTCAAATCTTGCAAATTCTAATACACTTGCTTTTTTAGAAGCAAGTAAATCTTTAATCTTCATATCTGGATTTTTTACAAATGCTTGATCTACTAGGCAAATTTCTTCATAGAATTTTCCTAGTCTTCCTTGAACTATTTTTTCAGCTATTGCTTCTGGCTTTCCTTCATTCATAGCTTGAACCTTTAATATTTCCATCTCTTTATTTAGTCTTTCTTCTGGAACTGCTTTTTCATCAATAAATTCTGCTTTAGCAGCAGCTATTTGCATACATACATCTTTTGCAAGTTCTTCATCTGCATTTTCCATAGAAACTAATACACCAATTTTTCCATCTCCATGGATATATTTTGCAACAATACCATTTGATGTAAACCTTTTAAATCTTCTTATTGAAAGATTTTCACCAATTTTTGCAATTTTTTCTGTTAGAACTTCTTTAACTGTTTTTGATGAATCTGAGATAGATACTTGATTTAATAATTCTTCAACGTCTTTTGGATTATTTAAAACTATTTGTTTTGCAACATCTTCTGCAAACCCTCTAAATTCAGCATTTTGAGCTACGAAATCTGTTTCTGCATTAACCTCAACTACTGCTCCAGTTTTTCCATCTTCTGAAATGCATGCTGTAACAATACCTTCTGCTGCAATTCTATCAGCTTTTTTAGCTGCTTTTGTGATTCCTCTTTCACGAAGAAGTTCTATTGCTTTTTCCATGTCTCCATCAGTTTCTGTTAAAACTTTTTTACATTCCATCATTCCTGCATCTGTCTTTTTTCTTAATTCCATTACTTGTGCTGCTGTAATAGCCATTATAATCATCCTTTCTTTTTTAACATAAGGGCACGGCCTACCGTGTCCTTATATTTCTATTATTTTTCTTAAACTAATTTGTAAAATCTATTTTATTATTCTTTATCTGTATTTTCTTCACTATCTGCAACTACTTCTTCTATGCTTTTTGTTTCTTCTTCTACAACTTCTTCTTCATTTTTGTTTTCACTTGCAAATAAGTTTTCTGTTCCAAGAACTTCTCCTTGTTTAGCTTCGATTACTGCATTAGCCATAACTGTTGCTATTAATTTCACTGAACGTATAGCGTCATCATTTCCTGGTATTGGGTAATCTACATCTTCTGGTGAACAGTTTGTATCAACAATACCTACTACAGGTATGTTTAGTTTTTTAGCTTCTAATATTGCTGTTCTTTCTTTGTTCGGATCTACTATAAAGATAAGACCTGGTAATTCATTCATTTCTTTAATACCACCAAGGTTTTTTTCTAATTTCTCCATTTCTTTCTTTAATCCAATAACTTCTTTTTTAGGTAAAACATCAAATGTTCCATCTTCTTGCATTTTTTCTAATTCTTTTAATCTTTGTACTCTTGCTTTAATTGTTTCAAAGTTTGTAAGCATTCCACCTAGCCATCTTTGATCAACATAGTACATATCACTCATTAATGCTGCTTCTTTCATACATTCTTGTGCTTGTTTTTTTGTTCCTACAAATAGAACTGTTTTTCCATCCTCTACTTGTTCTTTGATGAATTCATAAGCTTCATCAATCTTTCTTGATGTTTTTTGTAAATCGATAATATGGATACCATTTCTAGCTTGATAAATAAATTCAGCCATTTTAGGATTCCATCTTCTTGTTTGATGTCCGAAATGAACACCTGCTTCAAGTAATTGTTTCATTGCAACTACTGCCATTTTTTATTCCTCCTTTTAGTTTTAGCTTCCATAAGATTTTAAACACTTGTACAAACTTTTTTATACTGTAAGAATTTTATCCCAGTGGGATAAAAGCTCTGTACAGTATAAATATGGGAATTATTAGAATTTCTTTGTGGTTCCCACCACTTAGAAATTCTTAAATTCGTATAAAAAGCACCTATACAAGCTAGTCTTATGTGCAAATTTTTTAACCTCGAGTATTATACCACGAAACATAACATCAATGCAATAGTTTTTATAAAAATTTTAATATCTATCTCTCAAATATACTCTTCTTTTTTACAGGTGGCTGTTCATTCATTGTTTTAGCAAGTTGTTCAAGCAAAGTTCTTTGCTCTTTGGTTAATTTTTTTGGTGTCTGTACTAATACAGTAAATATCAAGTCTCCATAATATCCACGATTTATGCTTTTAAAGCCTTTTCCTTTTATTGCAAATTTTGTACCTGTTTGTGTACCTTCTGGTATTTTAAATGTTTGTTTACTTCCATCTACCATTGGTATTTGTAATTCTGCTCCTAGTGTTGCCTGAGTTATGGTTATTGGTATATTACAAAATACATTTTCATCTTGTCTTGTAAATATATTGCTACGTTTTAATGAGATTACTATGTCTAAATCACCTTTAGGTCCCCCCTTAGTTCCTGGTGCACCTTCTCCTCTTAATACTATTGTCTGACCATTATCTATACCTGCTGGTATATTTACTGTTATTTTTGTTGGTTTTCTTACTCTTCCTTTACCACGGCATTCTGTACATTGTTCTTTTATTATTTTTCCTGTACCACCACATATATCACAAGTTCTAGTTGTTTGCGTTTGCCCAAAAATTGTATTTTTAATGGATTTTACAGTTCCTGTTCCTTTACATGCTGAACATGTATCTATCTTACTACCTGGTTTTGCTCCTGTTCCTTTACATGTAGGACATTCTTCTTCTCTATTTATAGTTATTTGTTTTTTGGTACCATTATAAGCTTCCTCAAAAGTAACCTCTAAATTATATCTTAAATCTGCTCCTTTAGTAGGTCCATTTCTTCTTGCTGAACTCCTACCTCCAAAACCTCCTCCAAATATTGAAGAAACAATATCATCTAAATCTATATCAAAACCATCAAATCCATTGGTAGAATACGAATAATATCCATTTCCACCTCCAAAACCTCCTTGTGGACCATTAAATCCAAATTGGTCATACATTTGCCTTTTTTGTGGGTCTGATAAAGTTTCATATGCTTCATTTACTTCTTTGAATTTTGCTTCTGCTTCTGCCTTGTTATCAGGATTTGCATCTGGATGATATTTTTTTGCTAGTTGTCTATATGCTTTTTTTAATTCTTCTGCTGTTGCTGTTTTAGATACTCCTAAGACTTCATAATAATCTCTTTTTTGCTCTGCCATGTTTTATTCTCCATTCCTTTCTTAAGGTATATGTTTTATGTACAATTTCTCAAATTCCTTTGTAATTTCTTCGAAGAACGGGCGATTTGCTGTGAGTAAATTTTGTTCCACTAAAATTCTCACACAAAGTCGCCCCCAAAATTTCTTCTTATTATACATTATATTATATTTTATTTATTATCATTATCGTTATCTTCTTCTACTTTATAATCTGCATCATAAACATTTCCATTTTCATCTTGTGTTGGTCCTGTTTCTCCATTTGCTCCTGCATCTGCACTAGCATTTGGATTTGCTTGTGAATATAATTGCTCAGATAATTTGTAAAATACTTGTGTTAAGCCTTCAGTTGCTTGTTTTATTTTCTCTGTATCATTTCCTTCAAGTGCTTTCTTTACATTATCAATTTCTGTTTGTACTTTTGTCTTTTCTTCTCCACTTACTTTATCTCCAAGCTCAGTCATTGTTTTTTCACTGTTGTAGATTAGACTTTCAGCATTGTTTCTAACTTCTATTTCTTCTTTTTTCTTTTTATCTTCACTAGCATGAGCTTCAGCATCTTTTACAGCTTTTTCAATATCTTCATCAGAAAGATTTGTACTTGCTGTAATTGCTACATTTTGTTCATTTCCTGTTGCCATGTCTTTTGCTGATACATGAACTATACCATTTGCATCAATATCAAATGTTACTTCTATTTGTGGTACTCCACGTGGTGCTGCTGGTATTCCTGTTAATTGAAATCTTCCTAAAGTTTTATTATATGCTGCCATTTCTCTTTCACCTTGTAAAACGTGAACTTCAACACTTGTTTGACCATCTGCTGCTGTTGAGAATATTTGTGATTTCTTTGTTGGTATAGTTGTATTTCTTTCAATTAATTTTGTAAATACTCCTCCATAAGTTTCAATACCTAATGATAATGGTGTTACATCTAGTAATACTAAATCTTGAACATCTCCTGATAGTACTCCTCCTTGAATACCTGCACCTACTGCAACACATTCATCTGGATTAATTCCTTTATCTGCATCTTTTCCTGTAATTTTCTTAACTGCTTCTTGAACAGCTGGTACTCTTGTAGAACCACCTACTAATAATACTTTGTTTAATTCATTAGCTGATATTCCTGCATCTTTTAATGCTTGATTTACTGGTCCTTCAGTAGCTTCTATTAAATCTTTTATTAATTCCTCAAATTTAGCTCTTGTTAAATTAATATCTAAATGTTTTGGTCCTGAAGCATCTGCTGTTATAAATGGTAAATTAATGTTTGTTTGACCTACTCCTGATAAGTCTTTTTTAGCTTTTTCAGCGGCTTCTTTTAATCTTTGCATTGCCATTTTATCTTTGCTTAAGTCTATTCCTTGATCTTTTTTGAATTCTGCTACTAAATAATCTATAATTCTTTGGTCAAAGTCATCTCCTCCTAGACGTGTGTTACCATTTGTTGCTAAAACCTCAAATACCCCATCTCCAATATCTAGTATTGAAACATCGAATGTTCCTCCTCCTAAGTCATAAATCATTATTTTTTGGTCTTTTTCTTTATCCATTCCATATGCAAGTGCTGCTGCTGTTGGTTCATTTATAATTCTTAGAACTTCAAGTCCTGCTATTTTTCCTGCATCTTTTGTCGCCTGTCTTTGACTATCACTAAAATAAGCTGGAACTGTTATAACAGCTTGTGTAACTTTATCTCCTAAATAGTTTTCTGCATCTGCTTTTAGTTTTTGTAAAATCATAGCAGATATTTCTTGTGGTGAGAATTTATCTCCCTCTATTGTAACTTTCTCGTCTGTTCCCATTTGTCTTTTTATTGATATAACTGTATTATCTGGATTTGTAACTGCTTGACGTTTTGCAATTTGTCCTACTAATCTTTCTCCATTTTTTGAGAATGCTACTATTGAAGGGGTAGTTCTATCTCCCTCAGCATTTGGTATAACTACTGGTTCTCCTCCTTCCATAACTGCTACACATGAATTTGTTGTACCTAAGTCGATTCCTATAATTTTTCCCATTTTAAATTCCTCCTAAAAATTTATTATATTATTTATATAATCTTTTGTATAATTTATATATTTTACATATTAAAATTAATAACATCATTGATTAACTACAACCATCGCATGCCTAATAACTTTATCTCCCATTTTGTAGCCTTTTCTAAATTCTTCTATAATTTCTTGACTTTCTTTTGTATCATCTTGAACACTACTAACTGCCTCATGTAAAATTGGATTAAATATTTCTCCTTCTGTTTTTATTTCCTCTAATCCAAAAGATTTTAATACATCTTTAAATTGTTTTGCGACTAATTCCATTCCTTGTTTATACCCTTCATCACCTGTGTTAGTATTTATCGCTTTTTCCAAATTGTCCATTACAGGTAAAAAAGCCATCATAATGTCTGCAACTAATGAATTGTATAATTGTTCCCTTTCCTTTGATGCTCTTTTTTTGTAATTATCAAACTCTGCCATTAAACGTTTCAGTCTATCTGTTGTGTTATCTAAATCTTCTTGTAACTTTTGAACATCGACATCTGAGTCCATAACTTCTACATTTTCTTCTACAATATTTTCATCTAATTCTTCATCATTCATTTTATATATCTTCCTTTCCTTTAGTATTTTCATTGTCGTTTAAAATTTTATTTATATACTTCATTACTGAAATAACCTTTGAGTAGTTCATTCTTTTAGGTCCTATTATACCAATTGTTCCTAAGTCTTTATTTCCTACTGAATGCTTGAAAGTTATTACACTAAAATCTTTTAGTTCCTCACTTTTATTTTCATCACCAATATATATTTGAATATCATTAGTCATACCATTTTTTAAAATGTCTAACATAGTTTCATTTTCATCTAATACATTTACAAAGTTTCTAGCAGTATCTAAACTCTTAAATTCAGGTAAATCGAAATTTTTATTTCTTCCTTCTAAATATATTCTTTCATCATTTTTGAGCATTTTCTTTATTTCTTCAATTATTGTTTTAATTATGTTAATATTATAATGTAATTCATTAAAAATATATTCTTCTAATGGTTTATCTATCATTTCTAATGGTTTACCTTTTAATTTGTTATTAAATAAATGTGTTATAATATCTACTTGTTCTTGGGTAATGTCTTCATCAAATTTTATAATTGTTTCTTTTATTAATCCAAGTTCTGTAACAATTATTGCCATTAACATTCTAGAACCTAGCATTACAAATTTTATTTCATCTATGTTTTGCTTAGAAGATTCTGGACCCACACTAACTGTTGTATAATGTGTTATTTCTGAAATTGTACTTGTTGTAATTTTTGTTAATTCTTCTAACTGATTTACTTTTGTTTCAAGTTTTTCTCCTATATATTTAATCTCTTCTAGACTTATATCATCATATTTTAATAGCTCATCTACATATAGCCTATATCCTTTTGCAGATGGAACTCTACCTGATGATGTATGTGTTTTTTCAATATATCCTATTTTTTCAAGTTCTGCCATATCATTTCTAACAGTTGCACTACTAATGTTAGGTTCATATTTCTGTACTATAGTATTTGAACTAACTGGTTCTGCAGTTTCTATATATTCATCTACTATTGCACGCAAGATTTTCTTTTTGCGTTCTTCCATCTATATATCCCCCTTCAATCTGTATGTTTAGCACTCTTTTTGATCGACTGCTAATATAATATAATAAAAATTAGCACTTGTCAATACTTTGTGCTAATTTTTAATTATTTTTTTCTTGAAATACGTACGAAGCATGCTCTCTCCCCTACATATCTCTATTATTTTCGTACTTTAAATTTTATAATATTTTACATTTACTACATAGACCACTAAGATTTATATATGAATGATCTGTATCTGCTTCAATTTCTTGTCCTAATTTTTTCATTTCTCCATATAGTCTTCTTAGTTGTATATCATACAAATATATATCTTCTATCATTCCACATTTTGAACATTCAAAAGTAATTTTAGGTAATCCACTAGCATCATATCTTTCAGGTCCACCAGTTCTTGATTTAATCTTTATAATTAGCCCTTGTTCACACAAATGCTCTAGAATGGATTGCACTCTTCTTAATGATACATCTAGCATATCATTTTTGATTTCCATATATATTTTTTCAGCAGTTGGGCAATCTTTTCTAGTTTTTAGCATCTTTAAAATAGTACTGGTTGGTTTGCTCATATCTTATTTCCCTTTCCCATATTTTCTAAAATGTCACCATACCTTGTGTTTCTATGCCTCTTTAATTTTATTATATTATCTTTTAAAAATTTGTCAATATATTTTAAAAAACTTGTTTCTTTTTTTGTTTTTATGTGATAAAATATCAAAAATAAAAGAAATTTTCCTTTTTATATATTGCTTTTTAGATTTTTTATATAAGTTTCTTTCATTTTTAAGCCTGCAAAACTCGTCAATGTAGTTTTTCATGCTAATACAAATAATATATGAGGTGGTTTTTATGGAGTTTAAAAAATGTGCTCGTTGTGGATGTTTTTTCGTATCAGAAGCTGAAGTATGTCCAAAATGTCTTCCAAAGGATAGATGCGATATTTCTAAGTTGACTAATTATATTAATGATAATAATATTACAGCTTCTACAATATCTAATTTATCAGTAAATACTGGTATAACTTTAAAAAATATCAATAGATACTTGGATTCAGACATTATTCCAAAAGTAAATTTATAAAATTATATATTTTTAGAGGGATTTAAGATTCCCTCTAAATTTTTTTATACTAAGAATTTCTCTTTATATATATTATAAACAAATATGTCTACTTTTTTAAAATGAAATTTTAATGTAGCACTTAAAATTTATTCGAATAAGATATATGTATATATGATTGTTTTTTGCAAATAATATATTTATTATATTTTGGAAGGAGTTTAGTTCTTAAATGAAATCGTTTTGCATTAAAATTAATAACAATTCTATATTAAATTACTTATTTGATAGATTTTCATTATTGGAATTAGACCATTTGTATCTTTCTTCCAATTCTTTTAAGATATATGATAATGTAATAGTACATTATTCTGGTAATAATGTTCCATTGTTTTATGATTGCATCTGCAGTATATTAACAGATACTATATTAAAATTTTACGAACCTATTGTATTAAAAAAAGAATTAGATAGTAATTTTTTCTATTTTTCATTTCCTGAAAAAGAAAGAATTCTTGAATTATGTAATTTTGAAAATTCAATAAAATCTGAATTTTTTAAAGATAAATATTTTTCTATATATAATTCTTTTTCAAAATATATAAATGAACATCACTCTATTGTTTTAAATGGTTTCTT
>JAAWHY010000022.1 GCA_022795675.1 Clostridia bacterium | reverse complement strand
ATTAAAAGGAATGAGTCCTGTAAATTACAGAATCCATTCCTTTAAAGTAGCCTAATATAAACTTAATCAAAAGTGTCTAACTTTTTGGGTTCAGTTCATCATCGTTTGATTTTTTTATTATATATATGTGGTTATATGAGTTAGGCTATTTTATCTTTTATGGGCACAATGGTGTCTCTCCTAACGGGTATTCCCTCAAACGATGCCCCTACGGTTTTTTTCACGTATTTTACACTGCTTCTTGATTTTCTACATCTGTATTTGGTTCACTTTCTTCTTTTATTACTTCTAAACTTGAGATTGATACTTCATATGCTGTTCTGTCTTCTACAGTTCCATCTTCATATTTCTTTTGATATACCCTTGATTGTACTCTTCCTACTGCTTTTACTTGTGTACCTGTTTCTAGAGTATCACAGAATCTTGCTGTTCTTCCCCATGCTATTGCTGGTATATAGTCTGATTTATTATATGCTCTATTTACTGCTAATAACGCATCTGCAATTTCACGTCCAAATGGAGTTTTTCTGTATATTGGCTTTTTACAAATATGTCCAATTAATGTTACTTCATTTGATACATTTAAGTCTATTTCTTCATCGTTTTCTGCTCTTTCTTCAATTTCTGCTTCTGGAATAACATCTTTTGCAAATACTGTTAGCACTAATCTACTTTTTTCGTTTTCATAACTATTGTAAGATCTGAATTGACCTTTTACAACGATTTTTTTACCAATTTCTAATTGGTTATCATTAATTAATCTTTCTGATATTGTTATTGGTATTAAATCATAAGTCTCACTTAAACGAGGTATCTCCATATCAAATATGTAAAAACTTTCTCCATAGATTTCATGACTGAATCTTTTTTCGCTTGCTACTTTTCCCACTAACACTAAGTGGTTGTTATCTAAATAATTAGTATTCAATTTTTTTTCCTCCCTATTTTTCATAATTTTTCTATTGTTTCTTTAATTTAATTCGTAGTACAATATTTATTATACAACTTTTTTTTACCTTTGTCTACATAATTTGTTAATTTTTTCAATTTTTTTGTCTGATTTTTCTGTATAGAAGCATGATTGCGGAGATTCCCATAAGATTATTTGTATTTATGCCTATATTTTCTCCAAAAAATGTTATCTTCATTTCTTGCTGTTCTATTGTTTTTCCTTCTATATCTTTTATATTTCTCTGAATACATAACAATATGTCATCTTCTACACTTGAAGCTGTTATTGTTGACTTAGGATTAAATCCAAAGGTTATAACATTTAATTCTACTTGTTCTTCAAATTGCAATTCTAATTCAATATCTGCATTTATAATAAGGTATTTTGTATTATTTATTATTTTGTTTAAGGTTTCTTTGTTCTCTTTTATTATATTATTGTTATTTGCAATTAATACTGTTTCAAACTTAATATTTTTTAAATTTTCTACACTTTTTGAATTAATTACAATGATATTAATACTTTTATCTAATTTCTCATCCAATATCATTTTTATTATTTTTTCACTCTTAGAATCAGAAATAATCCCTATAAAAGCCATAAATAATTAATTCCTCCTTAAAGTTTCTCTTAATCTGAATATAGTTTTCAAATTTTTCCTCTTATTTATTATGTATATTTTGTAATGTTTTTATACATTTATATATTTAGTAATTCTTTAAAGAACGGACGCACACTGTGCTCCACTACATATTTAATAATTCTTCAACTGTAACTATATTATATTCTCTTTCTTTCAATGATTTTACGACTAATTTTACTTCTTCTATTATATTTTCTGAATTTGAGTTCATTGATATTATACTTCCATTTGAAATTCTATTTTTTATATTATTCCATATAACATTTGCTTCTAGTCCTTGATAATCTAATGTATCTATATTGAATCCTATTGCAGTGTATCCTTTGTCTTGTGCCGCTTTTATTAAGTTTTCGTTATATTTTCCATATGGACATTTAAACAGCTTTATCTTTTTGTTAAGTAATGTACTTAGCTTATTTTCTCCTTCCTCCATAGATTTAATTGCCTCTTCATAGCTTAATACACTCATATCTGTATAAGTATTTGACATATTTGCTATACAGTTTCCACTTTGACTAATTTTTCTTGTTAATTCTGGATATTTTTTTACCCATTCACCATATATACAAAATGTTGCCTTTACAGAGTATTCATTTAATGTATCTAATACTTCCTGTATTTTTTCTCCTGACTCTAAACAATTTATTGTAATTGCTATTTTCTTTTCTTGTGTTTCTACTTTATTAATTGGCATTTTTGTGTCTCCTACTGTACTTGATGTAGTTAAGGTTTCCATATTATTTGCTTCTGATAATACAGCTGCTGTGAAAAATAGTACCACTACTGTACTTAATACAATTAGATATGAATATATCTTAGGTCTATTAAATATAAAAAACATAAATTCTCCTCCTACTTGCACACGCATTATATCTATATGCTTTTAGATTTGAATTTATGCTTTTCACTATTTTAATTATTTATTTCGAATTCGTTTCTTTAGAAACAGACGCACACTGTGCGCCCCTACACTTTATTTATTATTCTAATACCTATGTTATAATATTAACTGTTTTCATCTTCAACATTGTTGTTATCATTGTTTTCAGTGTTGTTTACATCATTTGTCTCATTTACTGTATTTTCTATTTCGTTGGCTGTATTTTCTAAATCATTTGTTGTATTTTCTATTTCATTTGTAATTGCATTTTGTATTTGGTTATTTTCTTGTTCTTTTTCACCTATACATAAGAATATAGTAAATGCTACTACTACTATTACTAATATTATTCCTATTACTAATTCTACCTTTGACATTCCTTTTTCATCTTTTAACATTGTTTTCCTCCTTTATTATTATTGGGCACAGTGGTGTCATGTCTCATTAGTATTCCCACAAACGGTGCCCCTACAATTATTTTTTTGTTGTTTTTCTTTTTGTATTTGACTTTTTCTTTTTTGGTGCTTGTTTTTCTTCTGTACCTGGCTTGTTCCATGAAATGTAGTCACATTCTCCTTTTGCATTATTTTCACATACATAAAATCTTCTTCCACGTTTTGATTTTTTTACAATTACATTTCCTCCACATTTTGGACATTTTTCTTCTATCATTTCAACTATAGGTTTTGCATTTTTACATTCAGGGTATCCTGGACAAGCTAAGAATTTGCCATATCTACCATATTTATATACCATCATTCTTCCACATTTATCACATGGTACATCTGATACTTCGTCTTCTAATTTTACATGTTCTAATTCTTTTTCTACTTTTTTTATCGTTTTTTCAAAAGGTGGATAAAATTCTCTTATTATTTGTTTCCATTCCTCTTTTCCCCCTGCTACATTATCAAATTGATTTTCAATATTTGCTGTAAAGTCTACATTTATTACATCACCAAAGTTTTCCATTAATAAAGAATTTACTATTTTTCCTAATTCTGTTGGTACAAGCTGTTTTCTGTCCTTTTCAATATATCTTCTTTCTAATATTGTTGTTATTATAGGAGAATATGTACTTGGTCTTCCAATATCTTTTTCTTCTAATGATTTTACAAGACTCGCTTCTGTATATCTTGGTGGTGGCTCTGTAAAACTTTGTTTTGTATCTATTTTTTCTGTTTTTAATTCTTCCTTTTCAATTAATTCTGGCAATTGTGTATCTTTTTCTTCTTCCTCATTATCTTTTGTTTCTACATATAAAGTCATAAACCCTTTAAATTTAAGCTTTTGACCACTTGCTTTAAAATTATATTCACCTGCTTCTATATCTACTGACATTGTGTCATAAATTGCTGCTGACATTTGACTTGCTAAAAATCTATTATATATTAGCTGATATAACTTAAATTGGTCTTTTGTTAAAGATTCTTTTATTTCATTTGGGTCTAAATCTATATATGTTGGTCTTATTGCTTCATGAGCATCTTGTGCTTCTGAATTTGTTTTATAATATCTATTTTCATAATAGTCTTTTCCAAATTTCTTCTCAATTTGTTCTTTTGCTACTGCTCTTGCTACCTCTGATATTCTTGTTGAATCAGTTCTCATATATGTTATAAGACCTACACTACCATGTCCTGGAATTGTAACTCCTTCATATAGCCCCTGTGCAACAGACATTGTTTTCTTTAAGGTAAAACCTAGTTTCCTTGATGCCTCTTGTTGCATTGTACTTGTTGTAAATGGCGGTGCTGCTACTTTTTTCTTTTCTGCTTTCTTAATAGAGTTTACAATAAATTTCTTACCTTTTATATCTTCTAAAATTTTATCAACTTCAGCTTTATTTGTTAATTCCATTTTTTTAGAATTCTTTCCATAAAATTTTGCTGAAAAACTTTTATTGCTCTTTTTATCACTAAGCATTGCAAATATATTCCAATATTCTTGTGGTATAAATTTTTCTATTTCTTCTTCTCTATCTACAATCAGTTTTACTGCCACTGATTGTACTCTACCTGCTGATAGTCCTCTTTTTACTTTTTTCCACAGTACAGGACTCATTTTATAACCAACTATTCTATCTAGTATACGTCTTGCTTGTTGTGCATCAACTAAGTTTACATCTATCTTTCTAGGATTTTTGACTCCTTCTTGTACTGCCTTTTTAGTTATTTCATTAAAAGTTACTCTACAAACTGCATCTTCTGGAATTCCTAATATGTATGCTAAATGCCATGCAATTGCTTCACCTTCACGATCAGGGTCAGTTGCAAGATATATTTTTTTTGCATTTTTAGCTTCGCTTTTTAATGATTTTATTAAATCTCCTTTTCCTCTGATGTTTATATATTCTGGTTCAAAATCCTTTTCTATATCTACTCCCAGTTTTGATTTTGGAAGATTTCTAATATGCCCCATAGATGCAATTACTTTTGTACTTCCACCTAAAAATTTCTTTATTGTATTCGCCTTTGCTGGAGACTCAACTATTATTAATCTATCAGCCATCTTTAATCTTATTCCCTCCTAACGTACATTTCTGGTGAACAAAAGTGGTACGTATTGGGCACAGTGGTGTCTTGTCCTTTGGGTATTCCCGCAAACGGTGCCCCTACAATAGCATTATCAATTTTACTATGTAATAAAAATGTCGTCTTCAACTTTCTTTACTTTTGTTATGTTTTGCATTATATATCAAATATATAAAAAGGTCAAGACGCTATTTTCGCTTATAAATTATACACTAGATCTTCAACAATATATTTTGCAATTATTGGTGTAACTTCATTATTTTTTAACTTGTCCAAAATATTGTCTATGACTTTTTCTTCTTTTGTTACCTTTAATATTTGTTTATTTTCGATATTTATATTTTCTTTATTATATTCTGTTTTTACAACTTCTAATCCGTATTGAGTTATCTCCTCATTCTCTGTATTATCATATATTTTATAATATTCTACTTTGATTGGATGCTTTATTCCCTCTATAAATAATTTTTCCTTATCTATAAATTTTCCTCCGTAAAATTTTTTTATCATTTGTAGCGCATATCTTAAATATATGCTTTCCTCCCTCCTAAATTAATACATTTATTAATAAGCATTCTTGGTTCAGCAAATTAAACAATGCTTAATTCATATTAACGACCTTTTTATTATACTTAATAAAATATATTAATTCAAGAGTTTTTTGTCGCAATTTTTCCCATTTTTTTACATATTTTCTAATGTTTGTTTTATTTCTTTATATATTCTGTCTTCTATATCTGTAATTGATATTTTTTTTGCATTCTCTCCCATTGTTTTTAAGTTATTTTTATTAGAGATCATAGAATTTATCATATTGTTTAGCTTTTCTCCTGTAAGTTCATCATTTTTTATTATTTTGGCTGCATTAATATTTTCTAAAACCTTTGCATTATAAGTTTGATGATTGTTTGATACATTTGGTAATGGTACAAATATTGCAGGCTTTCCGATAGCTGAAATCTCTGCTATTGTTGTAGCTCCACTTCTACATACTAAAACATCTGCTATTTTTTCTACTTCACCCATATCATAAATATATGGAAAAATCTTTACATCGGCATTTTTTGAAATATCTATTTTGTTCTCTCTACATTGCTCAATTACAGTATTATATTGCTTTTCTCCTGCTGATAGAATTATTTTGTAATCTAATTTTTTGTTTTGTGATAATAAGTCAACGACTGCTTCATTTATCTTTTTAGCTCCTTGACTACCTCCAAATATTAAAACTATTGGCTTTTCATCACTTAAGTTTAATTGCCTTAATATATCTTTCTTCTGATTTTCTGTTAATTGTGTAGTGTTTATCTTTATCGGAGTTCCTGTTAATACTATTTTATTCGCTTTTGGTATTCTATCTCTTGCATCTTCAAAACTTATTAATATTGTATTTGTTATCTTTGCTAACATTTTTACTGCTTTTCCAGGGAAAGCATTACTTTCATGTAGCATAGTTGGTATTTTTAACTTATGTGCTGCTAGTATTACTGGTCCACATATATAACCTCCAACTCCTATAACTATATCTGGCTTAAATTCTTTTATGATCTTTTTCGCTTGAAAAATTCCTTTGAAGGTTTTTAAATTTTTTATAAGGTTTTTTCCTAATCCATATGCCTCTACTTGTTTTAGTTTATATCCTGCTCTTGGAACTAAATCGTTTTCTAGTCCTCTATCTGTTCCAATAAAAATAATCTCTGATTTTAAATCTTCTTTTTTTATTTTGTTTGCTATGGCTATTCCTGGATTGATATGCCCAGCAGTTCCAGCTGCTGCTATGATGACTTTCATTTTGTTCCTCCCTTTCTTGTTGTTTCTAATAAACGGACGCCCGAAGGGCGCCCCTACATTATTGTTTTTGATATCTCGATATGTTCAGTAGTATTCCTACTGCACACAATAATATTAATAATGCTGTTCCTCCATAACTAAAGAAGGGTAATGGCATTCCTGTGTTTGGCATTGATGATGTAACAACTGCTATGTTTATTATTGCTTGCAAACCTATTAATGATGTTATTCCTATTGCAACTAAACTTCCAAATGAGTCTGGGGCTTTCATCGCAATTAGTACTCCCCTCCAAATGAATATTCCAAATAATATTATTACTGCTAAACATCCAACAAAACCTAATTCTTCTGCAATGACTGAAAATATGAAATCGTTTTGTGGTTCTGGTAGATATAAATATTTTTGTGTACTATTTCCTAACCCTACTCCAAATAATCCACCTGAGCCTATTGCATATAAACTTTGTATTACTTGCCAACCATCTCCTGTTGGGTCTGCCCAAGGATCCATAAATGATGTTATTCTAGCTAATCTATATGCACCTTTTTCAAAGTATTTTGCTAATATATATAATGTTGCCACTCCTACTCCAGCTATTGGAGTTCCAACAGTTATAAAATATTTCATTTTCGTTCCTGCCATAAGCATTAATATTACTACAACCATACCTATAATTACTGAAGCACTTAAGTGTGATTGTACAAATATTAGTATAGCTATTATTGGTGCTATCCATAATAATGGGCAAATAAATCCTTTAAAAAATGTATGTATTTCTCCTTTATTATCTGTTAAATATTTTGCAAAAAATATAATCATCGCAATTTTTACTAATTCTGATGGTTGAAATGTAGATAAACCTGGTACTTTTATCCATCTTGTTGCACCATTTGCATCATATTTAAGTCCTGGAATTAAAACTGCTAACAATAGTCCTATAGAAGCAATATATGCTATTTTAGAAAATTTTGCCCATTTTCTATAATCTATTTTTGAAATAAATAGCATTGCTATAATTCCTATTCCAGCACTTATTGCTTGAGTTGTTACATAGGCATAGCTACTTTTTCCTTCTGATAAGGCTGATGGCGAACTTGCAGATAATACCATTACTAGACCAAATCCAAGCATGACTAATACTGTTATAAATAAGATGAAATCGAATTGACTTTGTTTTGTAACTTTGTTATTTGGTCTTGCCATGCTAATATCATTCTCCCTTCTTTCATGTTTCATATTATATATTAGATTATAAGTATTCCAATAATACATGCAATAAGCGTAATTAGGCTAAATACTGAAACTACTGTACTTTCTTTCCATCCAGATAATTCAAAATGATGATGTAATGGTGCCATCTTAAATATTCTATTTCCTGTTTTTCTAAAATACGCTACTTGAATTATTACTGATAGAGTCTCTAGTACTGGCACAATTGCAATTACTATTATTAGTAATGGCATTTTTAAGTATAAAGCCATAGATACTATAACTCCTCCTAATAGTAAAGAGCCTGTATCTCCCATAAATACTTTTGCTGGGTGTAAATTAAACATTAAAAATCCTAAACATGCTCCACTAACTAGACTTCCAAATAGTGATACTTCTGATTCTCCTTTGATAATTCCTATAACTGTTAAACATGCTATTATTATCATTGAAACACTTGTAGAAAGTCCATCTATTCCATCAGTTAAATTAATAGCATTTGTTGTTGCTAACATTGTACATATTGCAAATGGTATATAAATAAGTATTGGTATATTTATATATACATTAATAATTGGTATTAAAGTTTGTGTTCCTATTTTTTCTATATTTGTTAATATTAGAGCATAGATAACTGATATTACAAGTAATCCCAACATTTTTGTTGATGGGCTTATTCCCTTTGTATTCTGATATCTTAATTTTGTTGAATCATCTATACATCCTATAAGCCCAAATCCTAATGATACCAATATTAGTGGAATTATTGCATTTATCTTTATTGATAATAGTATTCCTAAAATAATAATTGTTATTGCAATTATTATTCCACCCATTGTAGGTGTTCCTTGCTTTTGTAAATGACTAATAGGTCCTTCTTTTCTTTCTATCTGACCTATTTTTAATTTTCTTAATATCGGTATTATTATTAATGAAAGCACTACTGTAATGCAAAATGATGCAACTAGTACCTTTAATTCCGATTCCATTTTTATTTTTTCTCCATTCCATCTATTATTTCGTTTACAATTATTCTTTCATCAAATGGATATTTCTTATGATTTATTTCTTGATATGGTTCATGTCCTTTTCCTGCAAGAACAATTATATCGTTTTTATTTGCCATTGTTATTGCTTTTTTTATTGCTTCATATCTATCTACTATACATTCATATTTACCTTTTGTTGTTTTTATTCCTTCTTCTATCTGATTTATTATTTTTTCTGGTTCTTCAGTTCTTGGATTATCAGAAGTAATAATAGTATAGCCTGCAACTCTACCAGATATTTCACCCATTATAGGACGTTTTCCTGAATCTCTATCTCCTCCACATCCAAAAACACAGATTACTCTTCCTCTAGTATAGGCTGAAACTGCTAATAAAATACTTTCTAAACTTTTTGGTGAATGTGCATAATCTACCATTATTGTAAGTTCTCTCTTGTTTGGTACTAATTCGCTTCTTCCTGGAACTTTAATTTCAGTTAATGCTTCTTTTATTACTTCAACTGTAACATCAAATTTCACACATACACATATTGCTGCCAATGCATTGTAAATACTAAATCTTCCTGGTATTCCTACTTTTATTCTTTCATTTCTTCCAAAAAGTTTTTGTTTGAAATCTGCATATGAGTTTGTTATTGTAATATCTTTTGCAAAATTATCTGATGCATTATCTATCCCATATGTTTTTATTTCACATTTTGCTTCATGTATTACCCTTTGACCATATAAATCGTCTGCATTTACATACGCTATATCACATACATCAAATAATTTCAATTTTGATGTAAAATAATCCTCCATGTCTGGATGCTCTTTTGGACTAATATGGTCTTCTGAAAGATTTGTAAATACTCCAATATCAAAGTGTAACCCATATACCCTATTTAATTTTAAACTTTGTGAAGAAACTTCCATTACTGCTATTTCACATTTTTCATCAACCATCTTTTTTAGCAATTCATATAAATGAATACTGTCTGGTGTTGTTCTGTCTGAATCTTCGATTTTTTTATTATTTATAAATGATGCAACTGTTCCTATAAGACCAACCTTTTTACCTTGTTTTTCTAATATCTCTTTTATCATAAATGTTGTTGTTGTTTTTCCTTTTGTTCCTGTAACTCCTATTAATTTCAATTTCTTTTCAGGGTTTTCAAAAAAGTTTGATGCACATATTGCCTCTGCAATTCTTGTGTCTGGTACCATTAATAAAGTTATATTTTCATTTGTAGCAATTTTTCTATAATCATATCCCTCTTGTATCATTATGGCTGTAGCACCATTTTCTATTGCGTTTTCTATGTATTCATGTCCGTCTGTTTCATAACCTTTTATTGCTATAAATAATGAATCTTTATCCGCTTCTTTTGAGTTACTTGTAATTGTTTTTATTTCTATGTCTACATTGCCTTTTGCTTTAATTCCAGTGATTCCACTTAAAATATTTCTTAAAATCATAGATTTATTCTCTCCTTCCATAATATAATTATATTATAGGTCATCGTATATTATATAATTGTTTGAAACTTTTGTAAAGAAAAATTTTTAAATTGTCTCAGAAAAAAACGGACGCCCAAAGGGCGTCTCTACATTTTTAAACATTGTTATTTAAAATTTGCTCTCTTAACAATGTTTTACTATCTATAATTGTTATTTCGTAATGATTTACATTTGAGTATCTGTATTTTATTTCAAATTCCTGTTCTTTACCTATTTTTAAATTATTAATTTCTAGATATTCAGTACCTAAATTTACATTTCTCTTAGAATATAAGTCGAGTTTTATATACATTCTTTCTATATCTTTGTCTGAATTATTTTTTATTTTACCTTTTGCATATCCATCTACATCTGTTGTTTTTACTTCCTCCATAATAATTTCTGGTATTGTTTCTTTTATCTGTCCAGATATTGTTTTATATGTATTTCTTAATCCAACTTTCATCATACAATTTGTAAATATCGCAAATACCACTATTAGTATTCCATAGAATGCAATTTTTTTAACTGTTGCCATATATAATCATTCCTCTCTAATAGAAATAATGTTTTTATAAATAATTCTTTTTAATTATAACACAGAAAGAGGCACATTGCAATGTACCTCTCTACATTTATTTATAATATTCTACAATATTTTTAAATTCTTTATGCTCCCGCAAAGCGGGAGAAATTTAGATTCCACCTGTAACCTCTAAGAAACCTAAATTTCTGCACCATTTGTTAATCTCAGCCATGATGAGATCTCTTACACGTTCATAATCATCGTGACTTATGGCTCCCTTTATTACCTCTTTTGTCAGGTGACATACACCATCAGCGCTTTTAACATTTCCATAATAAATGAAGAGCGTGTCACTCAATTCCTCTCCATCAATGGTATACTCCGGACTCAGAATTAACCGACAATTACAGCATCCGACATAAGATATTCTCTGAAAATCAACGGTTTTATAATTACTCATAATGCATCCTTTCTGCCATACATGGCTAATTTTTTTACAAATAGCTTTTAACTATTTAAGTTCTATTATATATTTTACCAAATTTTAAGCAAATTGTCAATTTTGCATAAATTTATTTCAAGAAATTTTGTTAGCAAATTTGGGGTTGTGGGGATCATGAATTTATATCTATCCTTAATATAAATAAAATCACAAATACGGAAAAACTGCATTCCTTGACAAACCTGTCTAAGAATGCAGTTTTGGATTTGAGAATTTTTAAATACGGAGCAACTCTTAATAAGTTCCGTGGTACTTCATAACCTTAACCGAAATGACGTATATCGGCTTACCATAGTCATTGATGAGCTGGTGGAGTTTATCCTTATCGCAAAACTCCACTTTGCCGTCAGGGAAGAAATACCATTCCTTTCCCTTCCTAACCCAGTTTCCATTCTTGAGCTTCTCCTCGTGTCCATGGAAATCAATCACCACTTCCTGATTGGGATCATATTCCGCATACAGATACGTAAATCTATGCATTGTATGATTGTGCTGAAAACTTCCAATAGGACATTCCCACACGTTGCCCTTCACGATGCCTTTCTTGGGCTTTTTCACCCATTCGCCGCTCACAGGTGCCACAGAAAGCATCTGTTTCAATTCATCCAAAAAGATACGATTAGGTATCCGCCCGTGGTATTTGGCTTTCATAGCCTGCCTCACCTCTTCAATGCATGTCATGTCAAAGTTTCTTAAATCATTCCGCATAATTCTCCTCCTTTTTACTTTATGCGTTTTTTGCATGTTTCAATTATAATTATACCATTAAATTACTGTATTTACAATATTTATGCACATTTTTGTTTATCATCTCCAATTTCTGCACATTTTTTTACGTCCCCAATGTGCGTTTTTCTTGCATTTTGTGAAATAACTGATATAATATATTAGAAATGAATATTGAAAGGATGATTTTATGAAGGCCTTAATTAGTGTATCTGATAAAACAGGTATTGTAGATTTTGCAAAAGAATTACAAGCACTAGGTATTGAAATTATTTCTACTGGTGGTACTTATAAAAATTTAAAAGACGAAGGTTTAAAGGTTACTGAAATTTCTGAACTTACAGGTTTTCCTGAATGTTTAGATGGTAGAGTTAAAACTCTTCACCCTAAAGTTCATGCAGGAATTTTAGCTATGCGTTCTAAAGAAACACATATGAAACAATTACAGGATTTGGGTATTGATACTATTGATTTTGTAGTTGTAAATTTATATCCATTTAAAGCTACTATTTTAAAGGATAATGTAACTCGTGATGAATGTGTTGAGAATATTGATATTGGTGGTCCTACAATGTTACGTAGTGCTGCTAAAAATTATCAGGATGTTAGCGTTATTACAGACCCTACTGATTATAATAAAGTTTTGAATGAATTAAAATCTAATGGACAAGTTAGCCTTGATACTAAGTTTTACTTAATGAATAAGGTTTTTGAACATACTGCAAATTATGATGCTATGATTTGTAATTATTTGAAAAAGGAAAGAAATGATACCTCTTTCCCTAATGAACTAACTTTAACTTATGAAAAAGTACAAGAAATGAGATATGGTGAAAATCCTCATCAATTAGGTGCTTTATATAAGGAGATTGGAAAGTGTACTGGTTCTTTAACTACCGCAAAACAATTAAATGGTAAAGAATTATCTTTTAATAATATAAATGATACTAATGGTGCATTAGAGTTATTAAAAGAGTTTGATGAACCAACTGTAGTTGCTTGTAAACATGGAAATCCATGTGGTGTTGGAAGTGATACAGAAAATATTTATACAGCTTGGAAGAAGGCATTTAATGCTGATAAAACTTCTATCTTTGGTGGAATAGTTACAGTAAATCGTGAGGTTACTATGGAACTTGCTACAGAAATGAAGGAAATCTTCTTAGAGGTTATTGTTGCTCCTTCTTTCGCACCAGATGCACTAGAATTACTAAAATCAAAGAAGAATTTAAGATTATTGGAATTGCCTGATATAAGTACTAAACAACCTGAAGGAAGTTATGACATTAAGAAAATAAATGGTGGAATAATAGTTCAAACTATAGATTCTAAATTATTGGAGGATTATACTGTTGTTACTGATAGAAAACCTACTGATAAAGAGTTAGAAGATATGATGTTTGCTTGGAAAGTTGTTAAATATGTTAAATCAAATGGTATCGCTATTGCTAAAGATAAACAGACAATCGGAATTGGGCCTGGACAGGTAAATAGAATTTGGGCAGCTAAGCAGTGCTTTGAACATGCAGAAGAACTTATTGCTCCTGGTGTAACAAAGGGTGCAGTTTTAGCTTCTGATGCTTTCTTCCCTTTTGACGATTGTGTTGAGGCTGCTCATAATGCTGGTATTACTGCAATTATTCAACCTGGTGGGTCTGTACGTGATCAAGACTCAATTGATAAGTGTAATGAATATGGAATCTCTATGATTTTTACAGGTATGAGACATTTTAGACATTAAAACAAAAGATAATGGCCATTTAGCGTTGTTGTTCATCGAAAGAAAATCCTCAACGTGCGACAAGCACGCCTCCGGTATTTCTTTCTCGAACGCCTAGCTAAATAGCCATTCTTTTTTGTTTCGATTTCAATAGATTTTTTCGTATTAATTTATGGAAAAAAATTTGTGTATTTGTAAATATCTCCCCCACTTCGTGGAAAATTTGCTTTTCGTGAAAAATTACGCAGTAATTTTACTCTATAAAAAAGCAAGTTTTACTCGAATGCTTAGCAAATTTTTAGACATTAAAACGAAAGCTAAATAGCCATTCTTTTTTGTTTTGTAGAGAAGATGTAGGGGCTCAGTAAATTCATATTCAGAAATCATTATCCAGTAACGCTTAATAGTTTCTTTTTAATATCTTTAGATATATTAATAATAAAAATAATTTATAGGTAAGTTTGGAATTTTTTTAAAGGAATTAAATAAAATTTGATTTAAAAAATATGGAGAATCCTCTAACATATCAATATTCGCCATAATATTCTTATTTGTTTCTATTGCATTTCTTAAAGAATACTGTGCATTATAATAAAATATATGTCTAAATTTTTTCTAGCCAAATCTTCTACTATAACTTTCATATAATGCCTCTCTTTCTTCATCAAGTTCATATGGCAAAGATTCGATAATCTTAACAAATTTCTCTCTTACTGGCGACATATAAATTCCCCTTTCTTGAAATTTTCTAATGATAGTATAACATCGATTTACCAAAATTACTATGAATTTTTAAATTTGAAGATAGTTATTGACTTTCTTTAATATTTTTCGTATAATAATTATAGAAGACAAGTGACCACAGTAATGTGGTGTGTCGCCAAATTATTATTTAAAGATTTTTAAATACATCTCTAACGACCAAGCAGAGATGTGTTTTTTTCGTTGTCTAATTTTCTTATTGTAACTACTAAAGCTACAAATAAGGCAATAGCTACAACAGTTACCATTGCAAGCATTATAAATTGTATGTATATAAATAGTAAATACACTTGTTCTAATAACATATGCATCGCCTCCTTTCATTAGGAAAACGACACGCCACACTCTGTTTTACTTATCTTCTAATGAAATTATATAAGTCTTTATACTAAAAGTCAAGGATTTCTCGAAATTTTGTTTTGTAATATCTTTTATTTTTTCTTAGAAGAACAGACGCCCAAAGGGCGCCCCTACAATTTTATTTATAATATTCAATCCGAGTGAAATTTGCTTCGCAAATTTCCCACGTTTTCTGCATTATAAATAAAAAAATCCCACCATAAAAGGCAAGCCTTTTTGAAGTGCACCCCAAATGTTAGACAAAATATCTAACATTTGGAGGTGTATTTTTAATGAGTAAATATTCAAATGAATTTAAGTTAAAAGTAGTGAAGTA
>JAAWHY010000021.1 GCA_022795675.1 Clostridia bacterium | reverse complement strand
TTTCATCAATATATCCATTACTTAGCAGATACTTTACTAGATCACTATATTTTCCTAAGTCAACAGTAATTTTTTCATCTCTTTCTTGCATTAGTTCACTCAATGTATATTCTTTTGCCTTATCTATCTCTTGCTTTATTTCTTCTATCTCAATATTTATCTTTTCTTTTTTAGTTTCAATTCCCTCCTTAAAATCTTCATATTGTTTCAAAAAATTTGGACAATTTAATTTATAAAAATCTCTTAGCTTTTCCGTTTTCCAACTACTACCATATACATATTGTATTGTAGTTTCTTCATCAGAAATAAAATCTTCTACTATATTATCTGTATTCATTATATATTGAATTACTATTGTTTTTCCATTTGTATTCTGCAAAGTTATTTGATTATTACTACTAATATTACTTTTTATCATGTATATTGCTAATTTTTCAAAATTATTTTTTGATATTAAATTTTCTTCTAGTTTATCATATTCATCCCTTTTACCATCTATTTTACTCTCTTGTGTACTTATATATTTGCTTATCTTTTCATCTTTATTTTTAAAGCACTCATATATTTCTCCTTCTTTATTTTGTAATTTAGCAAAATCTTTTGAACATGTATTTTTATACAATAAAATCGCAAACAATTTTTCATAATTAGGCACTACTTTTTCTAAAGTTTTCTTATATATTAAATATTCATTAACTGTATTTTTTAGTATTCTCATATCTGCAATATATAGTGAAATATCCAAAATAAAATCTTCGGATAATTCATTTTCTAAACCATATTTTTTTATTGTTTTTAATAATTCTTCTCCAGAATTTTCATATGATACATAAGGCACAACAGGTATAATAAAGTCAAAAAATTTAGTTCTGTTATCAGCAATAAACATCTCATCTTTTATTGCATATATAAATTTTATTTTCTGCTTTAAGGTTGAATTTAGTGTAATGTTTAAATCTCGTAATCTTTCAAATATCTTTGTATTTTGAAATCTATCCAAATCTTCAAATACAATGTATTTATATTTAGCAATATTTAATATTTTCACAATAAATTCAATTTCATCGTTTAACAAATTACGACTTTTTTCCTTTTTAGTGTCTTGATTTACTTCTATTTCAATGTTCCCTAATTTTAACTTTATTTTTTGTAAATTCATTAAATATGATATTGAATAGCTAATTATACTTGTTAGGCATATTATTTCTAAAACAATAAATATCATAGTTGCCCAAAAGTTATTATTTAAATTATTGTTAATTGAATCTGTATTAAATAAATATATTGCAATATTAATAAATGCCACAAAGATTCCACTTAATATAGCTCCTTTTATATTTTCCTTCCTATTATATTTTTCTAAAATTGAATAATATAATTTTTCTATTATAATTTTCTCTAATGAATTAGATTCTGCAATTGCATCTCCCTCATTCTCTGTTTTTTCAAATGTTGCTAACGATATATTTAAATATTCCTGTTTATCAATATATTTATCAAAATATGATTGTATTAAACTAGACTTTCCAGAGGAATACTGCCCTGTAATTGCAATATTTTTGATTTCTTCTTTTTTCAAAGCAAACTCAAATACATCTTCTGCTTTATTTTCAACTGTATTATTAGGTATCAAAACCTCATATTCTTCTCCCATTTTAACTCTCCTTAAAAAAAGAAAAGCAGAATGTAAACTCATCATTCTACTTTTCTTTTGTAATCACATAAATTAATTTATATCAAATAACTCTACTGGATCAACTTTGAACTGTAGCATATTTGCTGTTTCTCTTCCAGCATCTCCACCTTTTCTTTGCATTCCAATTCTTCCTATTTTCAAATTTCCTCTACTAGTTATTTCTACTTTTCCTTCGCTATAATGGTTAATAGCAACATTTATAGGTTTTAATGTCCATCTAAATATATTTTCATACTTCTGTGCAACTAAAATCCATTCAGCTGCGAATTTTCCTCTACCTTTAACTATATCTAAAATAATAAGCATTTTATTTTGCTCAAAATATTGTAAAATTTCATTCTGCTCTTCTTCTGAAAATTCATCCATAAACATTCTTCTTTTGTCTCTAGTATTTTGCTTGTATGGTGGAATTTCACCAGTATAATACTTTAATAGTTTTATTATATTGTCTGGTATTTCCCACATATCAGCATAATTTTTTATCCATCTTTTATCTATTTGATTAAATCCTTTTTGATTACTTACTAATTTTACTTGTAAATTTTGAGCTTCTATAATATTTTTTAATTTTATAGTTACTTGAACTTGTACATCAGTTTTATACCCATGCAAAACTTCAGCATAAACATATTCAATATTATTCAATTCATATCCCATTGTTTTTAACCATTGCTGTGCTTCTACATCATTTCTCCAGTTAATAAATTTATTAGCAATGTCCTTTTCATTATTAAATCCATCTTTTGCTATTTTTGAACCTCCAGAACTATCCATTTTTTATACTCCCCTCATCTATAATACTTTTTACTACATATTGTAAAACATCTACAACTACACTATTTCCAAATTGTTTTTGAGCCTGATTAACTGATTCATCTAAAATGTAATTTTCTGGGTATCCCATCAGTCTAGCACATTCCCTTGGATGCAATTTTCTAACTTCATTATTTATATAATATAATCCCGTTTTTGAACCTGTTCCTCCACCTTCTGCCGATAAAGTTATAGCTTGTCCCATAGGATCATATATTCTATCTCCTTGTCCACCTTTGTTCACTGTTCCTATTCTTACTGGTTTATTATATACTTTAAACATATTTACTTGTTTATCAGTTTGAATTAATGAATATGGTTTATTTATAACATACTTTTTTTCATCTCCATTATTTATTAATACATCTTTTACACATTTTTCCTTATTTATAGGCTTTGGAAATTTATAGTTATTATTATCCAAATCTTTTTTTATGCAAACCATATATATTCTTTCCCTTGATTGAGGAACTCCATATTTAGATGCATTAATTACTTGATAATACATGTTATATCCTATGTTTTCAATATTTTCTTTAATAACTTTAAAAGTTTTTCCATTATCATGTTTCTCTAAATTTTTTACATTTTCTAATAAAAGCAATTCTGGTTTGTGATATTTAGCTATTCTAACTACTTCCCTAAAAAGAGTACCTCTAGTATCTTCAAACCCTTTCTGTTTTCCAGATATACTAAATGCTTGACATGGAAAACCAGCACATAAAATATCATGTTTAGGGATATCTACTTCATTTACTTTTGTAATGTCACTTAAAGGATAATCTCCAAAATTATTTTCATAAGTTTTACTCACATGCTTATCTATGTCAGAACTAAAAACACATTCTGCACCATATGATTCTAATGCTAATCTAAATCCCCCTAGTCCACAAAATAAATCTATAAATTTCTTTCCTTTTAAACTGTTTTTATATATTTTATCAAGTTCTATCATATTTTACCTCATACCTTTTGTATTTTATCATAAAATTTGATTTTTTTCTACATATAATAACGAATTTTATATTAAAAGTAAATACTTTCCATTTTTTACTTTTTCTATTATCTTTAATTGATTTAATTCTTTAATCGTTTTGTTTATTATTGAAATTGAAACATTTAAATGTTCAGCAAGTGCTTTTTGAGTTGTTAGTATCAAGCTATCTTGTCCTACATTATTTAATAAATGTAAGATAATTGATAATTGTCTTTTATCAAATTTCGCCAGAATGTCGCAAAATATTCTTTTATCAATTAGTACATCATCTTTTGAAACATTTAACTTATTTACTTTTCTTACTCTTTTTAGCATATTATAGGTCTGTTTGTGTGCTATTTTATTTAAATCTCTTGTTATCCACTTTAATGAAAAACTACAATTCTTTTTACTTAATTTTGTAGAAATTACATTATATGTTTTTATCATATCTCTTTTTATATCTTCATTATGTTTAAATATTTTCATTTTATTGTTTTTATTTTCAAAAAATGCTGGTACTTGTATGCAATCTGTATTTATGCAAAATACTTGACTTTCACTTTTATTTATATAACAACTTAAAATCAAATTCATTGCTTGATATACTGCAAATACTTCAATTTCAGTAGAATTTTTTATTTCTATTCTACTCTTCTTGGAATATGACTTTAAAATTTTATTTTCTGACATTATTATAATTGAATATGTTGCAACACTACTTTTATCATCAAAACTAGCATCTGTATATATGTTATACTTTTTTTGCTTTTTCATATAGTATCACTCCACTCTTATTTTTTCACATTATATAACATATTTTTTGCTTTGTCAAACATTTGTTTTGATATTTTAAAAATTCTTTGCAGACATATTTGGCAATTTTGCACAGTCTAAAATTAAATTAATTGCATCTGAAAATCCGTATTTTATAGAACTTTTCGTTTTCATAGGAACCTGCAATATTTATTCTATCTATATAACTATCTAAACTATCTCTCACTTTATTCAACTTTTTTTCATCATCTGATAGCTCCTTAATTATATTAAATAATTTCTCATAAGTATCATTATCCTTTGTTAAATTTTCAATTTGCTTTTTGTCCATTTCTGTTAATACATATAAATTTGATTCTCTACTTTCAAATAGATTATTTAAAACTCCTTTTTCAATTTCACACATATTTACTACCTCCATATTTATAATTTACTGGTAGTATAACGTGCTCAATTTGATTTGTCAGCATTTTTTCTAATATTTCTATATTTTGTGAAATTTCTTTTTAAAATGAAAGATATTATATTCATATAGTAATCAACTTTCCATTATTATCTTAATATGATATTACAAAAACGCTTTGCTACTGTAAATATTTTTATACTTCCTAATTATATTTTTCTTATATGGAAGTTAATCAAATCCACAGGTGTGGATTTAAATGTACAATTTCCTGCAAATTGGGAGAGAGCGAAACAGATTAAATTTGCTCAAGGTTTTACAAAACCTGCTCCTCGTGATTATGTTGGTACTGCTCCTCTAGTTGCTCCAGAAGCAATAGCTGTGTATAATTTTACTAGACAACATAATTTTAGATTAATCTTAGCTTATCACACTCAAGGAAGAATTATATATTGGAAATACCTAAATTACCTTCCAGATGCCTCTTATTATATAGGTGAACAGTTTTCACAATCTAGCGGATATACTTTGGAAGAAACCCCTTATGGTTCTAGTTTTGCAGGATATAAAGATTGGTTTATTCAAGACTATAATCTACCTGGATATACAGTTGAGGTAGGTTTGGGTACAAATCCTATTCCGATATCACAGTTTAATACTATTTATTATGAGAATGAAGGGATTTTAGTTCTTGGAGCAGTGTTGGCAATTTAATGAAAAAGATTTCGAGAAGGAAACTGGATTTTACACCTTTTCCTTCTTTAAAAAAACTGGAAAATAGAATACATTAATTACTAAAACGAATTTTGTTGTATTATTTTTTCTATTTCTGATTTTGAATGAAATCCTACTGAAACATTCATAATTTTACCGTTTTTAAATAAAATCAATGTTGGAATACTTAAAATTTGATATTGTCTTGCTATTTCACTCTCTTCATCTACATTTACTTTTCCAATCTTAACTTTCTCCTTATATTCTTCTGCTATTTGTTCAAGTACAGGTGCAATCATTTTACAAGGTCCACACCAAGTTGCCCAAAAGTCTACTAGTACTAATTTTTCTGATTGCAATACTTCCTCCTCAAAATTTATTTTTGTTAAATTAACTTCTAACATATTTTTCCTCCTCTATTTTTGTTTATAATAAAGCATACAGTGACAGTATCCTTCAAATTCTGGATCTTTTACCTGTTCACGAAATTCTTTACACATACACTTTGTATCTTCATTTTTTTCAATTCTACAAGGACAATATCCATTATTTTTCTTCAAGCCTTCTTGAATTGTCTTTACTATTTCCTTGTCTTTATTAAATTTTATTTCCACTTTTACCTCCTTTTAACTAATTGGTTTTATTAATTTGTAACATTTCTCTAATGAATTAATTTATCTATATATTTTTCTAATGTTTCCTTATTTATCATTCCTTTAAAAGATTTTAAGATTTTTCCTTCTTTATCTATAAATAATGTTTGTGGAATTGAATATATTCCATAAGCATTATTTGCACTAAATTCTGTATCAAAGAACAGTGGAAATTCATAATTGCTGTTTTTTACAAATTCTTTTACACCTTCTACTGTATCATTATATCCATCTGTTAAATTAACCATTAGGAATTCTATTTCTTGATTATTGTTTTTATAAGCTTCATTAAATTCAGATAATTCCATTTTGCAAGGTCCACACCAAGTTGCCCAAAAATTTACAATTATAGGTTTTCCAAAAAAATCTGATAATTTTACTTTTTCTCCTTCCATATTTAAGACTTCAAAATCCTTTGCTTGATTTGCTTGATTTGAATTTTCTTGTTTATTTTCTACAATTATTTCATCTGGTGAATATTTTTTAGTTAAATAATTATAGCCAAATATCGCCAATATAATAATTATTATAAAACTAATTAAATACACTATAATTTTTAGATATTTTTTCATACTACCACCTCACACAAAAGAATATAATAAATTGTTCATTATTCCAAATGCCATTGCTATACCAATTATTATTAAAAATATTCCACATATATTATTAATTATTTTATAGTATTTTTTTATAAAATTAAATACAGAGTTTAGCTTTTTAATGAAAAGTGCTGAAACTATTATTGGAATTCCTAGTCCTAATGAATATACAAATAATAATGATATTCCTTTTAATACCGTTCCAGAAACTGATGCCATCATTATTGCAGACCCTAAAAAAGCCCCTACACATGGAGTTAAATTCATTGAAAATATTACTCCAAAAATAAAAGCTGAGAATGCTCCTGTTATTTTTTTATTATTTTTTCCTTTACCTTTAAAAATTCGAATATTTATAACTTCTAAATAATTTAATCCAAATATTATCACTATTATTCCACAAATTATATTTACTATATTTTGATAATTTTTTAACAATCCGCCTATTGTTCCAGCAAATATCCCTAGTATACAAAACACTACTGTAAACCCTATTACAAATGCTATTGAATTTATAATTGTATTATTTTTTTTATTAACATCACCTGTAAAATATGTTATATAAATTGGAATCATTGGTAACATACAAGGTGATATAAAAGATATTAATCCTTCTAAAAAAGTAACTAGATAAATCATATTTCCTCCATTATATTTGACTCATTTCTTAATCCTTGAAGTTTGACGTATTTCCTTGATAATGAGTACTCATATCATATAGATATATTTTATATCATAAAAATAAATATTACTCAACAATTTTAAAATTTATTTCAGGTCAGTACAATCCCAACGATTGATGCAATAAGTATAATAAAAAACGAATTTTAAGAATTGCCACTACCTATCATATTTCTAATTGTATCATATAAATATGGCTTGAATTCATTTATAGGTAATGGTTCATCATATAGAATAGAATTGAAACAGGTCGAGCTTAATAGCTCTATTATCATAAATAAAGTAACTTCTGGATTTTTTAGTTTTATGTGATTGTCCTCTACTCCTTTTATAAATAGTTTGTATATACTATCCTCACCGTTTTCTTCATATATTTTACGCACATTTTTGTTATAAATCCCTGAAGATAAATTTTTTGATATGAATTTTAATAGGGTTGGTGCTTTTACTAATTCATCTATCACATAATTAATTATGAAGATAACTTGGTCTGATAAGTTTTCAATATAATTTTTTCTTAGTTCCTTTAATGCTTCATTAAATAATTTACTGGATTTTTTGGCTATTAATATATCTCTTATTTCATATTTGTCTTTAAAATATAAATAAAATGTTCCTTTTGCTACATTTGCATTATCTACTATGTCTTGTATTGAAGTATCTTTCATTCCCTTTTCTGTAAATAACTTAAATGCTGTGTTTAATAACCTTGATTCTTTGTCATTTCCTTCTGTTTTTTCTTTTTTCATACTATCATTTCTTTCTATAATTATTTTCATGGTATCATTTTTATTGTCTTCCCATAAAATATATTATTACATATTTTAGACGATTGGTCAATATTAATTTTTTTATTGTTATATAAATTTGTGTTTGTGTAAGAACCCTCAGTCACTTCGTGACAGCTCCCTTACCTAAGGGAGGTGGTAGCCGAAGGCTGACGGAGGGTTTTATAATGCGAAAATATATTAATCCTCCCCACAACCCCCAATTTATCTCTGTTTTCTCTAAAATTATTAAAAAGGTATTGACCAACGGTCATAGAAGTGGTATAATATCGAAAATGACTTATGGTCAGTTTAGAAAGGAGTATTTATATGACTAAGTTTGGACAGTTTATTTGTAAACATCGAAAAATTATTCTTATTCTAGCATTACTATTACTAATTCCATCTCTTATTGGAATGAAGGCAACTAGAATTAATTATGATATTTTAGTTTATTTACCTGATGATATTGAGACTATACAAGGTGAAAATATCTTATCTGAAGATTTTAATATGGGTGCTTTTTCAGTAGTAATCTTAGATGATATGCAAACAAAAGATATTCTTAAATTGGAAAAGAAATTCAAAGAATTAGATAATGTAGAAAAGGTGGTGAGTATTGCTGATATTACTGGTAGTAGTATTCCTACTGATTTTCTTCCTGATAGTGTTAAAGATACAGTTTATAAAGATGGTAAAACCATCATGTTAGTTACTTTTAAAGACCAAATCTCTTCTGATACCACTCTTAAAAGTATTGAAGATATGAGAAAAATTGCAGATTCTCAATGTAAGATAAGTGGAATGGCAGCAACAGTTTTAGATACTAGAGATTTATCTAATTCAGAGATTTTAATTTATGTTATTATTGCTGTTTTACTATGTTTAATAGTATTGGAATTAGCACTAGATTCTTATATTGCACCATTTTTACTTTTATTAAATATAGGAATTGCAATTCTATACAATATGGGAACTAATATAATTTTTGGTGAAATTTCTTATATAACAAAAGCAATAAGCTCAGTTCTTCAATTAGGTGTTACTATGGATTTTGCTATTTTCCTTTATCATAGTTATGTTCAGGAAAGAGAAAAAATTTCAGATATAAATGAGGCAATGGCAAATGCTATTGGTAAAACTCTTATGAGTGTAGTTGGTAGTTCACTTACTACTATTGCTGGTTTCTTAGCTTTGTGCAGTATGAACCTAACATTAGGAAAGGATATTGGTCTTGTTATGGCTAAAGGTGTTCTTTTCGGAGTTATTTGCGTAGTTACAGTGCTTCCTGCTATGATCCTTGAATTAAATGGTTTAATTGAGAAAACTAAACATAAAGTAATATTACCTAAGTTCACAAGACTTAAAGATTTTGTAATTAAACATTATAAAGCTTTTGCTGTTGCTTTTATAGTTATTCTACCTATTGCTTTTTATGGATATAAATCTACACAAATTTATTATAACCTAGATAAATCTTTGCCTAGCTATTTAGATAGTGTTAGTGCTAATACTTCCTTAAAAGAGGATTTTAATATGGTTTCTATGGAATTATTATTAATAGATAAAAATATTCCTGATTATAAAGTTAATGAAATGCTTGATGAAATAGATGATTTAGATGGAATTGAGTGGGCTTTAGGATTTTCTAATATAACCGCTTCAGGTATTCCAAAAGAAGCTTTACCTGATGATTTATTATCTATATTCCAAAATGATAAATATCAAATGGTTATTATAAATTCTAAATATGAAATGGCAACAAATGAATTAAATGAACAAGTAACTAAGGTTAATGAAATTAGTAAAAGATATGACGAAAATTCAATACTTGCTGGAGAAGGACCTCTTATGAAGGATTTAGTAGAAATCAGTGACCATGACTTTAATAGTGTTAACACTTTCTCTATTGGTATTATATTTGTACTTATGATTATTGTACTTAAATCAATTTCACTACCTGTTATATTAATAGCTGTTATTGAACTTGCAATATTTATCAATATGGGGATTCCTTATTATACAAATACTGTATTACCTTTTATAGCTTCTATTGTAATAGGTACTATTCAATTAGGGGCAACTATAGATTATGCTATATTAATAACTAATAAATATATAACTAATAGAAAAGATGGAAAAGAAAGAAAATCAGCTGTGGATGATGCATTAGGAACTTCAATTAGTTCAATTGCTGTAAGTGGTTTATGCTTCTTTGGAGCAACTTTTGGCGTTGGTGCTTATTCAAAAATAGAAATGATTGGTTCTTTGTGTACTTTAATGTCTAGAGGTGCTATTGTTAGTATGTTATGTGTTATAACATTATTGCCTTCGTTTTTATTAATTTTTGATAAGTTAATATGTAGAACCACTATTGGAATGAAAATCGGAAAATAATTCCAGGTGCTTAAAAATACATTATAATGAATATGTAATATATTTATAGAAAACCCTCAGCCACTTCGTGACAGCTCACTTAAATAAGGGAGCCAAGGGTAGAACAAGAATCTTGCCTCCCTTACCCAAGGGAGGTGGTAGCCGAAGGCTGACGGAGGGTTATTGTAACAATCTAAGAATTATATTAAAATGTTAGAAAGGATTTGATTTTATATGAAAAAGATTATGTCGAAAATAACTTCTGGTGTACTGTTATGTACAATGGTTACATACACTTCACCATTATTCGCTTTTACAAAAGATGAAACTGTGTATTCTAAATTAGATTCAAATGGTAATATCTACAATACTGTTGTTAGTGACCATATTAAAAATAATGAACAATCTAATTTGATTAATGATTTCTCTGATTTACTAAATATAACTAATGTTGGTGGAGATGAAACTTTTGAACAAAATGATACTAAATTAGTTTGGAAGGCAAATGGAGATGATATATATTATCAAGGTGAATCAAAGAAAGAGTTACCTATTAAATGTGAAATAAAATATGAATTAGATGGCAAAGAAATAAGCTATAAAGATATTGCTGGTAAATCTGGAAAAGTAAAAATAAGTCTAACTTATACAAATACAGATTCCCACATTGTAAAAATTAATGGAAAAAATGAGACATTATATACACCATTTGTTGTAGCTTGTGGTACTGTAATAAATAATGATAATAATAAAAATATTGAAATAACAAATGGTAAAGTTATTGATGATGGAAATAAAACAATTGTTATAGGTTTAGCTTTCCCTGGCTTACAAGAAAGTTTAAACATTTCAAAAAATACTATTGACATCCCAAATAGTGTTGAAATAACAATGCAGGCCTCTGATTTCGAAATGAATAATATTATGACTTATGTTACATCTAAGATAGTTGAAGATGATGATTTAAGTTTATTTAATGATTTAGATAAGATTTTTAATCAAGTGAATACTTTACAAAGTGCTAGTAAACAATTAGAAACTGGCTCTAATACATTAAAGGAAGGTACTATAACTTATAGTGAAAAATCAAAGGATTTTAATATTGCTCTACAACAATTTTCTAAAGGAATGAGTAATGCAAATTCTAGTTACAATAAAATAGATAGTTCAATTAATTTAATTAACAATAGTACATCTACTTTACAAACTGGTGCTAAATCTATTAGTGATGGTACAGAAGCTATTAGTAAAAATCTATTAGTTTTAAGTGAGAAATTAGATGATTTACAAACTGGTGCTAGTGCATTAAAAACTGGTAAAGATAATTTAACATCTGGACTAAATAAAATAATCTCAAGTGTAAATTCAAACACTTCTAACTTAGGCAATCAATCTGCTCAAATTGCACAATTACAAAATCTAATATCATCTAATACTAGCTCAAGAGATGCATTAGTTTCACAAAATGCTTCTTTAAATAATAGTTTATCTGTTGGAAATTTAACACCTGAACAAGAAGCTACTATTAGAGCACAAATAACTACAAATACTAATTTAATCACTTTGTTAAATTCTAATATTCAGGCTAATAATTCTACATTAACTCTATTAAGAGCAACTGATATTTCTTCTATGCAACAATTACAAGCTGGATTAAATAGTTTGCAAAATGGTTTACAAGCATTTGATTCTGGAATTGATGCAATATATGATGGTGCAAGTGGTTTACAAGTAGCTACTGAAACTTTAGCTTCTAAGTCTACTGAATTATCTCAAGGTGCAGATTCTTTATATAAAGGTACTACTCAACTTTCAAATGGTACAAAAGCATTAAATGCTGGTTCTAGCGAGATGAAAACTGGTTTAAATACTCTAGATTATTCTACATCTAAATTGACTGATGCAAATAACCAATTAACTGATGGTGCTGAAACTTTAGCTTCTGGTGCTGAAACTTTGGCTGATGGCATTATTAAGTTTAATAAAGAGGGTATTGAAAGGATTTGTAGTTTTGCTAATGGTGATTTTAAAACTCTTTCTACTAGATTAGAAAAATTACAAGATTTAGCTAATGAATATAATAATTTCACTATGTTAAATGATGGTAACTCAGGTGAAGTTAAGTTTATTATGATGGTTGACAGCATTAAAAAAGATGATGATAAAAAACAAGAGGCAATAATTGATGAAAAAGACGAAGAAAATAAATAACACAAAATCAGGTCGCAAATTGCGACCTGATTTTGTGTTATTAGTTAAGAAAGTTTAGGTAGGTTGACACTCCTACATCTCCTAACTATGGGTGGCGGCTGCCTGTTCCGCCCTCAGAAACTCTCTTAATTATTATATGCTAATATAATAATAACATACATTTTTTTTTTTTGCAAGTATTAATATTTCTTTGCATATCCTTTACTTAAATAAATATTTTTCTTTTTTCTGTCATTCTAAATAGAGTTTTTGCAAACATTGTTCCTTTATTACTTATTCTAACTGCTACTAAAACAAAGTCATTGTCAAATTTATATTCCTTTATATACTCTATTGACCCTTGATTAGGATTTTTCGCAACATACGTTGGGTTATTAATTATATCTTCTATATCCTTTCCATACTTATTGTAATCTTGCAAGTGTTCTCTCTTCATGTGTTCTACATTTGTATCTCCTAGGATAACTGGTAATTCTTTTTCATAGTTTAAATTGAGTAGTTTTATGACCTTCTTATTAACAACGCCTATTTGTTTATTCATTTTTATTTCCTTTCTTGACAATTAGAATAAGTATCGCCCCCCTTTTTATATTTTTGTTTTAAAATACTATTTTTAAAATTATGTTATTATTATACATTGCACTTCCTATCTTTGATGAATTTACTGCTTCTAATATTCCTGAATTTTCCATTGTTGGTGCAAATACTGATAATACTGCAAATAATATGTATACAATAAGTAAACTTTGCAATACCCCATATATAGCCCCACCTATTTTGTTGAATCCACCTATAATAGGTAATTTTGAGATTATTTTTGCTAGCTGTTTTACAAATATTAATCCAACTTTTGCTACTATGAATACTATTATTACTACTGCTATTTTTATTAGATTTGCAGCTACTGTTTTTGATACATTATCTATTATTTGTATTTCTGTTTGTTCTACCTTTTGTTTTTCCTTTTCAATAAATCCGTTTATATAATCTGTCATTACTTTTGGTGAATTATCTGTTTTTTCACTATCTATTTCTTCATTGTTTTGATTATCTTTTATTACAAATGGTGTTACTGTTTCTTTTATTGCATTTTCTAATGTTGGTTGTATTGGTGTATGATTTATTATAAAGTTAGATATTGGTGCATATAAAATTAATGCTATTAATAATGCTATTATAAATCCTAAAATATTAACTGCTGCTCCTACTAGACCTTTTTTATATCCAAAGAAAATACATGCTATCATAATTGCAATTATTATAATATCTACTATAAACGCCATTTTATCCCCCCCTTTCTTTTGTAAATATATGTTTTTGTTTTTATACTTATTTTGTCATAAACATATATAAATTTTATCAAAGATATAAAAAATACGCAATATATAAATCCTCTACCTTTTCTACAAATTAATTATCTCTACTCTATCTCTATAAACAATCCCTGCTATTGAGCTTCCTAGAACAATATTAGATATTTCCTGCTTAGATCTATACTTTTTTTGTAACCATCCTAATGTATTAATAAATTCTGCTTCTGTTCCTAAATTTATTACGATATTTGAATCATATACTTGTAATGATTTTATTGTTCCATCTACTGCGTAGTTAATTTCATTATTATTTTGAATGTTTTTTATTACTACATCTCTAGATGTACTAAATATGTTATTTGATTTTTCTCTAACATATACAATGTTGTTTTTATTTTTTATATCTGCCATTATTGTTTTATTTTCCAATTTCAATATTTCGGAGTCTTTACCATTTTCTATTAAGTTTATACTATTATCATAAATACATATTAGTCTTTCTTTGTCTTGATATTTAATATTTGTTATTAATTCCCCAGCCTCTCCACTTATACTATGTTCTACTGAGTTTGTTGGGTCACTTTTTGCTTTTTCAATTGAAATTACCTTTATATTTGATTGTATCATAGCTCCAGTTGTATCAACTTCAGCTATTGCTAAATGTTCATTGTTTCCAGAAATATCTGTTGCTACAGCAATACTTGAAGATAAGTATGTTTTAAATAATTCTTTACCTTCTGAATTAAATATAATAATTATATTTTTATATGATGTTCCCTTTTCTATAACCGATACATATCCATTCTTATTAACATTTACTTTTTCTATTGTTCCATCCACAGAGGTTTGCCATAAGAGATTTCCTCCTGATACTAAATAAAGGTTATTTCCCTTATTTTCCGCGATACATAAATATTTGCTGTTTGAATTATATATCGGATTACTTACATTTATCTCTATTTCCCCTGTCTTACTTCCACTTGAATTATACATTGATAACATATTTTTTTCTAATACTGTTATATATTTATCAAAAGCATAAACACTTGGATTATTTGATGAGTCTATATCAATATATGATATATCAGTGTTTTCTATATTTTTTCTAAATATATATGTGTCTACCCATCCTCTAAAATTTTCTACTTTTATATATGCACATACTGCTATGGCTATAAATATAATAATCACCAAAACTATTCCTATAATAATTTTATTTTTTAATGTTACATTTTTTCTATAATCATTGATATCAATAACACTCATCTGCTTCGCTCCCCGCTTATTTAATTATTTTGCCTATCATGTATAGATTTTATCAAATATGTCGAAAATACGCAATATGTCACACAAGAAAAGTGCTAGAGAATTTCCTTTCTCTAGCACTTTTTGCTCATTCTTTTGAACATACTTACAAAATTTTTGTATTTTTATTATACGCTCTTATACTTAAAACTCACTATTTTTTTAGAATTCGATATATTTTGTTGGATCTATACTATGACCATTGCCACTAGCTGTTCTTATTTCAAAGTGTAAGTGATGTCCTGTTGATGTTCCTGGGTTAGGGTCTGTTTTTGCTCCTCCTTCTAATCCTATTATTCCTCCT
>JAAWHY010000020.1 GCA_022795675.1 Clostridia bacterium | reverse complement strand
CCTGTGGAAATGAGAAAGAAGAAGACACCGGCACATTTATTACCGTGAACAAAGACGGAAGCATCCAGTCGGAGATTGTGGAGGAACCAAGACAAAACAATTTCCTATTAAGAGATTTAATAAGAATTTTAATAATAAAAGAATTATTAAGAAGAAGACCAGGAAGGCCACCAATGAGACCTGGACCAAATTTCCCAGGAGGACCAAATTTTCCAATGATATAAAATCTATATTGTATGGATGATTATATATAAATATACATTGTAGGGACGCCCTTTCCTTTGGGCGTCCGTTTAAATGAATAGTTACAAAATATACATATTTTTCCCTTGACAAGCTGTATAGAAAATAATATAATTATATTAATTTAAGTAAACTGTGAAGAGGACGGAAGTAAAATAAAGGTTGCTAGTAGAGATAATTAGTCGTGGCTGAAAGCTAATTTTAGTAAACATATTTGAAAAACTACCTCGGAGTTTCTAGCAGAAATGCTAGCGTTTAGGATTAGCGTTAAAATCTAAAATGAAGTGAAATCTTAGGGTGGAACCGTATATGAAAATATACCCCTATGGGATACAAAAAATCCCATAGGGATTTTTTGTTTATTATATATGTAGGGGCACCGTTTGTGGGAATACCTACGATAAATTTGGCATTGCCAAATTTATCTGGGCTCGAAGAGAACTGTGACACCACTGTGCCCTTTGTCATATTCAAAAAGGAGGAAAAATCATATGTTTAAAATTAAATTAGAAGGTGGAAAAACAAGAGAAGTAGAAGAAAGTGTATATTGGCATACAACATCACACATTATGGCACAAGCAGTAAAAAGATTATTTCCAGAAGCAAAAATGGCAATTGGACCATCAATAGAAAATGGATTTTATTATGACTTTGACCTTGAACAATCATTTTCAGAAGAAGACCTAATAAAAATAGAAGAAGAAATGAAGAAAATCGAAAAAGAAAATCTAGTTATTGAAAGATTTGAACTTCCAAGGGAAGAAGCAATAAAACTAATGGAAGAACAAAAACAAGACTATAAAGTAGAATTAATAAAAGAATTACCAGAGGGAGAAACAATATCTTTCTATAAACAAGGAGAATTTATAGATTTATGTAGAGGGCCACATTTACCATCAACAGGATGTGTTAGATGTATAAAATTATTATCTACATCAGGAGCATATTGGAGAGGGGATGAGCATAATAAAATGCTAAAAAGAATTTATGGCATTTCTTTCCCAAAACAATCTGAACTAGATGAATACTTAGCAAAACTAGAAGAAGCAAAACAAAGAGACCATAGAAAAATAGGAAAAGAATTAGAACTTTTCATGACACATGAATTAGTAGGTTCTGGACTTCCAATGTATTTACCAAATGGTGCCACAATAAGAAGAATATTAGAAAGATATATTCAAGACAAAGAAATAGCTTTAGGATATAAACATGTATATACTCCATCACTTGCAAATGTAAAATTATATGAAACAAGTGGGCACTGGGCACATTATAAAGATGATATGTTCCCAATAATGCAAATGGAAAACGAGCAATTAGTTTTGAGACCAATGAATTGCCCTCATCACATGTTAGTATATAAAAATAAAATGCATTCATATAGAGAATTACCAATAAGAATAGGAGAACTTGCACATGACTTTAGATATGAAGCAAGTGGCTCAGTTTGTGGACTAGAAAGGGTACGTGAAATGTGTCAAAACGATGCACACCTTTTTGTAAAACCAGACCAAATTAAAGAAGAATTTAGAAAGGTTGTAGAATTAATTTTATCTGTATATGAAGACTTTGGATTTAAAGACTATTCATTTAGACTTTCTCTAAGAGATAAAGAAGACAAAGTAAAATACTATGATGATGACGAAATGTGGGACAATGCAGAAAGCCAGCTAAGGGAAATTTTAGAAGAACTAGGAGTTGAATTCTATGAAGCAAAAGGAGAAGCAGCATTCTATGGACCAAAACTAGATGTTCAAATAAAAACAGCATTGGGACATGATGTAACTGTTTCAACCTGTCAATTAGATTTCTTATTACCACAAAAATTTGAACTAGAATATATAGGAGAAGATGGAAAAGAGCATAGACCAGTAGTAATTCATAGAGCGATACTTGGAACATTAGATAGATTTATGTCCTTCTTAATAGAAGAAACAAAAGGAGCACTTCCAGTATGGTTATCACCAGTACAAGTAAAAGTATTACCAATATCAGATGATAACAAAGAATATGCAGAAAACTTGGTAGAAGAATTAAAATTAGAAAGTATAAGAGTTGAATTAGATGATTCCAACGAAAAGATAGGGTACAAGATAAGAAAAGCACAATTAGAAAAAGTACCATATATGTTAGTAATAGGTAAAAAAGAACAAGAAACAGGAACAGTAGGAGTTCGTTCAAGAGCAGAAGGAGACATTGGAGCAATGGATAAACAAGAATTCCTTTCAAAAATAAAAGAAGAAGCAAACAAATTAGGAAAATAAAACCGTAGGGGCACCATTTGCGGGAATACCCAAAACTCGTGACACCACTGTGCCCTATGTTTAAATATTTTCTGTATCATTTAATAATGAAATTGTTAATTTGTAGGGGCAGGCCTTGTGTCTGCCCCAAGTATATAAGAAATTCCCCAGTAATTTTACAATTACTGGGGGAAGAGTTTTAAATAAAAACTCACGGAAAAAGCTAATTGAAGAATACTAAAAAACTATATTTAGTCTTATTTATATCCTTCGTTTTTAATCCAAACTTCCAGTGCTGAAATTGCAACCATTAATTCTGTATCTGTTGGTGATGTTTTAGAAAATGCCTGAGAAAAATTAAGAAAACCGTAAGTATAAGATAATATTTCAAGCTTTGGTTTAATAAGCACTACTACAATTAAAGATACTATAATTGCAATAAATGGATTGTTAATGCAAGTACAAAAAAGAAGTAATATATCAATAATAGCTGTTAGCATTAGTGAATTACTACCACTAAAATTATCCAAGTAAGAATATGTAGAAAGTTCTTCAAGAGATGGTGGACTTCTAAGTTCTCGATATGCATTAACGAGCATATCAGAAGCTGCTTTAAGTTTTAACATGTTTTTGGGTCTATATAATAGAACTGTTAAAATAATAACTAAATTACAAATTAAAGCGAACTGTAAAAGATTTTTAATAGCATATCTACTTGTAAAAGCTCCACTAAAAAGTAATATAACAAAAGGAATTACTAAAAATATAATAAGTGGTAAAAAAAGTAAAAAATTTTTAAAGTCTACTATTATTTGTTCTTTTTTATGCTCCTTTCTGTATTTCTGTACTGAAGTCCATTCTGCTTTTATATTACCATTTTTATCAATAGTAGATATAGCAGCATAATCTTCATTAGAGTTAGAATAAAACATGATTCCATTTTCTATAACCCGAGAATGTAGAATTCTAAATTCTGTTTGCATTACTGCTTCCTCCTCCAAATTTTTATATGTAATATTATAAATGATTTTACATAAAATTGCAAATTATAAAAATTTAGTAAAACTATTTATTTTTTTAATTTTTTCTAATATAATAAGAGAACAATGAGGAAGAAAGTTTGTACTTAGAAAGGAATGTGAGTAATAATGAATTTACCTAATAAACTTACGATTTTTAGAATGATTTTGGTTATAATAATGATGATTATTCCAATAATTGATAGTATAGTTGGAATACCAGGGGAATTTTTAGGAATAACTACTTCATTTTGGATAATGAATATAATTTTTATAATAGCAGCACTTACAGATAAATTAGATGGAACACTTGCAAGAAAATGGAATCAAGTTACAACTTTTGGGAAATTTTTAGACCCAATAGCAGATAAAATTCTAGTAATAGCAGCACTAGTTATTTTAGTAGAATATTCAAGAATTCCAGCATGGATACCTATAATAATATTAATAAGAGAATTTATGGTATCAGGGTATAGATTAATTGCAGTAGAGAAAGGCGGAAAAGTAATACCAGCATCAATTTGGGGGAAAATAAAAACAGTAACACAAATGCTTGCAGTAATTTGTTGTTTTGCTGATAAATTTAGCTTTGGACAATTTATTTTTAGAGTTTCAAATACACAAGCAATGATGGAAAACAGTGCAAGTATATACATGAATAATATGCAATTTGGAATTAACATTTTATCAACATCGCTTTTAGTAATATGTGTAATAGCAACAATTTTTTCGGGATGGGATTACTTAAGAGGCGGAAAAGATTTATTAAAAGACTAGAAGTGTGAAAAATTCTTTTCCACCCTATTTCATGCAAGAAAGGAAAGATAATTATAATGGATAAAGAAGAAGCAGAAAAGAGAATAAAAGAGTTAAGAGAAAAAACCTCATATTATGCAAAAAAATATTATGATGATGATGCACCAGAAATAAGTGACTTAGAGTATGATATGCTAATGGTAGATCTTAGAAATTTAGAAGCAAAATTTCCAGAATTCATAGATAAAGATTCATTAACTCAAAAAGTTGGTGGAACTGTAAAAGAAGGCTTTAATAAAATAGAGCATGAAATACCACTTCAAAGTCTACAAGATGTATTTTCCATAGAAGAACTTAGGAGTTTTGATGAAAGAGTAAAAAAACAGTTAGGAATAGAAGAAATAGATTATACTGTAGAAGCCAAAATAGATGGTTTATCTTCAGCAATAGAATATGTAAAAGGAGAATATGTAACAGGAGCAACTAGAGGAAATGGTACAGAAGGAGAAGATGTTACAGAAAATATAAGAACAATAAAAAATGTACCTAAAAAATTAAAGGAACCTGTTAATCTAATAGTTCGCGGAGAAATTTTTATATCTAAAAAAGACTTTGAAAAAATGAATGAAGAACAAGAAATTTTAGGAGAGAAAACCTTTGCAAATGCAAGAAATGCAGCAGCAGGTTCATTAAGACAATTAGACAGTAAAATGACAGAAAAAAGACCATTAGATATCTATATATTTAATATTCAAAGATTAACAGGAAATAAATTTAATTCACACTATGAACAATTAAAATACTTAGAAAAATTAGGATTCAATGTAAATCCAGAAAAAAAACTATGTCATGGAATTGAAGAAGCAATAGAAGCGGTAGAAGACATAGGAAAAAGAAGAGAAAGTCTAACATTTGGAACAGATGGAGCAGCCATCAAAGTTGATAATTTGGATTATAGAGAAAAGCTTGGAACAACATTTAAAGTACCACGTTGGGCGATCGCATATAAATATCCACCAGAGAAAAAAGAAACTATACTAAAAGAAATACAATGTCAAGTAGGTAGAACAGGAGCAATTACTCCAGTTGCAATATTAGAACCAGTAGAACTTGCAGGGTCAACAATATCTAAAACAACATTACACAATGAAGACTTTATAAAAGAAAAAGGAATAAAGATAGGAGACCATGTAGTAATTCAAAAGGCAGGAGATGTAATACCAGAAGTAGTAGATGTTTTAAAACAAAAAAGAAATGGAAAAGAAATAGAATTTGAAATGCCAAAAGTATGTCCAGTATGTGGAGGAGCAGTTGTAAGAGAAGAAGGAGAAGCAGCGTGGTATTGTATAGGAATAGAATGTAGTGCAAGAAATTTACAAAATTTAGTCCATTTTGCCTCTAAATCAGGAATGGACATAGAAGGACTAGGAATATCTGTAATAGAGCAACTTATAGAAAGAGGATATCTAAGTAATATTGCAGACATATACTATCTAAAAAAAGAAGAAATAGCTTCATTAAAAAAGAGTGGAGACAAATTTGCGCAGAACTTAATAGATGCTATTAATGAGAGCAAAAACAATGATTTAGAAAGGCTAATATGTGCATTAGGAATAAGACATATTGGAAATAAAGCAGCAAAAATTGTTGCAAGAAGATATGGAAATATAGAAGGTGTAATGAATGCAAGTATAGAAAGTCTAAACTTAATAGATACAATAGGGGGAATATCAGCAAAAAGCATATATGAATTTTTTCACCAAGAACAAACAATAGACTTAATAGAAAAACTAAAAAATGCAGGTGTAAACATGGAAAGTCATGAAGATGTAGAATTACGAGATGATAGATTTGCCGGAAAAACCTTTGTACTAACAGGAACGCTAGAAAAATACACAAGAGATGAAGCAAGTGAAATAATAGAAAAATTTGGAGGCAAAACCTCAAGTTCTGTATCAAAAAAGACAAGTTATGTACTAGCAGGCGAAGAGGCTGGCTCAAAACTCACAAAAGCAGAAAATTTGGGAATAATAGTAATATCAGAACAAGAATTTGAAGATATGATAAAATAAGGAGAAAAAAATGCAAGACAATACATTTGATGAATTTGAAGAGATATTAGACAAAGGATATCAGGTATATTTCACATATCTTGAAAATAGGTATCTAGTATTTAAGACAACAGAAAACTGTTACACAAAAAAGTTAATATATCAAGGCTCAAAAAATCCGCCAGCCAAGCTAGCAATGATAACAAAAAAATATTTAAGTGAAATTTATAATTTTATGGAAGAGAAGGAGTATAAATATGATACTTAGTGTCAATGGTTATGAAAAATTTTTAAATTATTAAAAAAACTAAATTAACATAATAACAAAAATAGAATATTATATAATATAGGAGGACAAAAACATTGAATATATTATATAGTATTGGAGGAATCTTAGTTCCATTTATTGGAACAAGTTTTGGAAGTAGTTTTGTATTTTTCATGAAAAAAAACATGAGTGAAAATTTTCAAAAGATAATTATAGGTTTTGCTTCAGGAGTTATGATTGCAGCAAGTGTATGGTCGCTTATACTTCCAGCTGTAGAAATGGCTGAAAATCAAGGAGTAATATCTTGGATACCAGCAACAGTTGGATTATTATTAGGAGTTATATTTTTACTTTTCATAAATAAAATGGCTGAAAGGTTTGAAAATAAACCAAATGGTAAAAAATTAAACATGTTATTATTTTCAGTTACACTACATAACATTCCAGAAGGAATGGCAGTAGGTGTATGTTTTGCAGGATTTTTAGCAGGAAATGCAGGAATAAGTTTTCTAGAAGCAGTTGTTCTAGCTATAGGGATAGCAATTCAAAATATTCCAGAAGGTGCAATAATTTCAATGCCTTTAAAGATGAAAGGAATAAGTAAAGGAAAATCATTTTTATATGGTGTAATGTCAGGTATAGTTGAACCAATTGCGGCTATTATAACTGTATTATTAACAAATATAGTGGTACCAATTTTACCGTATTTATTAGCCTTTGCAGCAGGTGCTATGATATTTGTAGTAGTAGAGGAATTAATTCCAGAAATGCATAGTGGAAAAAAATCTATGCTAGGTGTAATAGGTGTAACTATAGGTTTTGCAGTAATGATGATATTAGATATTGCGTTAGGATAGAATTCATAGAGCAGACAATATAAGTCTGCTCTAAATTGTTTATATAGATATAGTAGGGTATTAAAAGCAAAGTTCATAAAAACAAAAATAAAAATTACTTAGAGATATTGGTAATAATTTATCATAAAATTAAATTAGAAATTATTGATAAATTTTATATATTGTGGTAAACTACAAATTATATAAAATAAAAAGGAGAATATATATGCAAATATTAGTAATTATAATTTTAATATTATTAAATGCCTTTTTTGCAGCAGCAGAGATAGCTTTTATTTCATTAAATGATGCAAAAATAGATTTACAAGCAAAACAAGGAAATAAAAAAGCGAAAAAGATTAAGGAAATGTTAGTAAACCCAAGTAAGTTCTTAGCAACAATTCAAATAGGAATAACACTTGCGGGATTTTTATCAAGTGCCTTTGCATCAGAAACTTTTGCAAGTGAATTAGCACCAATATTAAATAGATGGATTCCAGCAATAAGTTTAACAGCATGGAATAATATCGCAATTATAGTAATTACAATTATATTATCATATTTCACGTTAATATTTGGGGAATTAGTACCAAAAAGACTAGCAATGAAAAATAGTGAAAAAATAGCTTTTGCTTCTATTGGAATCATAAAAACAATATCTGTAATAACATCACCATTTGTTAAATTTTTAACACTTTCTACAAATATAGTCTCAAAATTATTTGGAGTATCAGAAAGTGAAGAAGAAACTGTAACAGAAGAAGAAATTAGAATGATGATAGATGTTGGAAAAGAAAAAGGAACAATAGATGAAGAAGAAAAAAATATGCTTAACAATGTATTTGAATTCAACGACAAAGTTGTATCAGAAATTATGATACCTAGAACAGAGATATTTGCTTTAGATATGAATATGTCAATTTCAGAGGTAATCGAAGAATTATCAGAAGATTTAAGATATAGTAGAGTTCCAGTATATGATGAAAAAATAGATAAAATAAAAGGAATAGTATATATAAAAGATATTTTATTATCTACAAAAAATAAAAATACAAAAATAAAAAATCTAATGAAAGAAGTATTTTTTGTATCAGAAACAAAACCAGTAAATGAATTATTTGAAGAACTAAGAAAAAATAGAAAACAAATCGCGATAGTAATAGATGAATATGGTGGAACATCAGGAATTGTCACAATGGAAGATATACTAGAAGAAATAGTTGGAGACATCTATGATGAATATGACAAAGTAGAGAAATTAATTGACCAAATAGATGAAAATACATTTGTACTAAATGGAAAATTAGCAATATATGAAGTTGAAGATATTTTAGGAATAGATATTGAAGAAGGAGATTATGATACACTTTCAGGATATTTAGTAGAAGAATTAGGAAGAATTCCAACTGAGAAAGATAAAGGAGTAGTAATAGAAACAGAAAAAGTAGCATACAAAATTGAAAATGTAAAAGATAGGCATATTTCAAAAGTAAAAGCATGTAAGGTTGAACAAATAGAAAATGATGAAATAGAGGAATAATAAAGAGGTAAAAATGGGGAACATATTAAAATTAATATTTAGTAGAATAGGAATTATTGCAATATGTATAGTAGTACAAATAGTTTGGTTATTATTAATAGTCGCAAATTTTAGAGGTTATATACCTTTAAATGTAATATTAACTATTTTAAGTATATTAATAGCATTAACAATAATAAAAAATGAAAGACATCTAGATAATAAATTACCATGGATAATATTAATAATATTAGTTCCTTTTTTTGGAGGATTATTGTATGTATTTGTAGGTGCAAATTTATACTCTACACCAATGTTAAAAAAGATAAATGGAAATAGAGAAAAAGCAAAGAAATATTTAGTACAAGATTCAAAAATAATGGAGAATATATCTAATAAGGATTTAGGGATATATGGGCAAGTTCAATATATTTCAAATTATGTAGGATATCCAATATATGATAATACTGAAATAAAATATTTTCCTCTAGGAGAAGATGTATATCCAGTAATGATAGAGGAACTAAAAAAAGCAAAAAAATTTATATTTTTAGAATATTTTATAATTGGGAAAGGAAAAATGTGGCAAGGAATATTGGATATACTAGAACAAAAAGTAAAAGAGGGTGTAGATGTTAGAGTAATATATGACGATGTTGGAAGTATAAGTTCATTGCCCAATAAATATGACAGATTTTTAGAATCTAAAGGAATTAAATGTGTTGTATTTAATAAATTAAAGCCAATAATTGCAGTTATTATGAATAATAGGGATCATAGAAAAATAATGGTAATAGATGGAAATGTTTCATTTAGTGGAGGAATTAATATTGCAGATGAATATATAAATAAAAAAGAAAAATATGGACATTGGAAAGATAATGGAATAATGATAAAAGGCGAAGCAACATGGAACTTTACAGTTATGTTCTTGAAAATTTGGAATGCATATAGAGAAGATGATGACACATTTGAGAAATTTAGACCAACAATAAAAGATGTAAAAGCAGATGGATATATACTACCATATGGAGAAAATCCATTAGATGATGAAATTGTTGGAGAAAATGTTTATTTAAACATAATAAATCAAGCAAAAAAATATGTGTATATATTTACACCATATCTTATTATAGATAGTGAAATGTTATCTGCAATAACCTTAGCAAGTAAAAGGGGAGTAGATGTAAGAATTGTAACACCAGGAATTCCAGATAAAAAGATTGTATTCACATTAACACGTTCATATTATAAAATGCTAAAAAAAGATGGTGTAAAGATATATGAATATACACCAGGATTCTTACATTCAAAAGTATTTGTATGTGATGATAATATAGCCACAGTAGGAACTCTTAATTTAGATTATAGAAGTCTATATTTACATTTTGAATGTGGAATATACATTTATGAATCAAAAGTAATAGAAGAAATAAAAAGAGATGCTTTAGATACAATGGAAAAAAGTCATTTAATTTCAGAAAAAGAAAGTAACCCAGGATTTATAAAATCCATATTTCAAGCAGTATTAAAATTAGGTGCACCATTAATGTAAAATAAAAGGAGAAATATCATGAAAGATTTAAAAACAGTAAGAGAGTTATTAGTTAATGTTGATATGGTAAATGGATTTGTAAAAAAAGGAGCTATGGCGGATACATATATAAAACATATAATTCCAGAACACATTAAATTAATGACAGAAATGCAGGAAAAAGAAAATGGAGAAATAGCTATAATAAAAGACACTCACAAAGAAAATTGTAGAGAGTTTAATAGGTACCCTGTGCATTGTGTAGAAGGAACAGAAGAAGCGGAATTAGTAGAAGAATTAGTACAATTTGAAACAGGAGCATTAGTATATAATAAAAATTCTACAAGTACAATTTATGCACCTAATTTTTTAGAAGATATAGATAAAATGGTTAATCTACAAGAAGTAATTATAATAGGATGTTGTACAGATATATGTATCATAAATTTAGCAATTCCTTTGCAGAATTACTTTGACCAAAAAGATAGAAATATAGTGATTAAGGTACCTAAAAATGCAGTTGAAACATATGATTCGCCTATACATAACAGAGATGAATATAATGAAATAGCATTTAAGCTAATGGAGCAAGCTGGTATAAAATTATGTGATTAATACAGAGAGTAATAATTTGCAGAACGTTAAAATTTTTTATAAAACCACTTGAAAAAACATGTAAAATATGGTAGAATAACCATGTTTGAAAAGAGAAATAACTTTTTTCATCCTTTCTCGTAACAAGTTTACGGGATATATATCCAAAAGGAGGTGGAAAATAATGAATAAATACGAAAGTGTTGTCATTATTGGTCAAGATGTTACAGAAGAAGGAATCAAAGCTCTTATAGCTAGATTTACTGATTTGATTAATAGTGATGGAAAAATTGAGAATGTTCAAGAAGTAGGAAGAAAAAAATTAGCCTATGAAGTAAAAAAGAACACAGAAGGTTACTATGTAGTATTTAATTTTGAAGCAAAACCAGAACTAATAGTAGAACTAGAAAGAAACTACAGAATAACAGACGAAGTTATAAAATTTATAACTGTAAGAGTAGAAGATTAATTGTTAAAACTAGGGAGCCAAAATCTGAGATAGAAAGAAGGAATTAGATATGAACAAAGTAATTTTAATGGGAAGATTAACAAGAGACCCAGAGGTTAGATATACACAAACTAATAATACTATGGTAGCAAGCTTTAGCTTAGCAGTAAATAGAAGATTTGTAAGACAAGGGGAAGAAAGACAAGCAGATTTTATAAATATTGTAGTATGGAGTAAACTTGCAGAATTTTGTAGTAAATATTTCAAAAAAGGTCAACAAGTAGGTATCATAGGAAGAATACAAACAAGAACATGGGATGATGAACAAGGACAAAAACACTATGTTACTGAAGTTGTTGCAGAAGAAGCATACTTTGCAGATGGAAAAAGAGACTCAGAAGGAACTTCTTCAAACTTTGAAGATACATTTGGAAATGTTGCATCAAACCCAAATCCAAATCCTGATTTTGAGGTTACACCTAGTGATGATTTACCATTTTAAAAATTAGATAGGGGGAAAGAAGAATGGCAGACAAGAAAAATAATAGAAGAAATAATAACAATAATGATGAAGATTTTAATCCTAAATTCAAAAGAATGAGAAAAAAGGTATGCTTACTTTGTAGTGATAAGAACTTAGTTTTAGATTATAAAAATCCAGAACAATTAAAAAAATTCATAAATGAAAAAGGAAAAATACTACCAAGAAGAGCTACAGGTGCTTGTGCAAAACATCAAAGAGATATAACATTAGCAGTAAAGAGATGTAGACAAATAGCATTATTACCTTATTCACAAAATTAATAAATAAGTAAGGAGGCTCCCATGAGCCTCTTTTGCATATAAAAATTAAGAAAGGGACAATATATCAAAATGTTAAAAGAACTAGAAAATTGTAACACATGCCCACATAAATGTAATATTAATAGAAAAGAAAAATTAGGGAGATGTAAGGGAACAGATAAAATCAAAATTGCATTATATTCATTACATAAATTTGAAGAACCATGTATTAGTGGAGAAAAAGTCTCAGGAACAGTATTTTTTTCTAACTGTAATTTAAATTGTATATTTTGCCAAAATTATGAAATAAGTCAAACTGGAAGAGGTAAAGAAATATGCATTGATGAATTAGCAGATATATTTATAAAACAACAAGAAAAGGGAGCAAATAATATAAACCTAGTATCACCTACAATCTATGCTTATCAAATAATAGAGGCAATAAAAATCGCAAAGGAAAATGGATTAAATATACCAATAATATATAATTCAAATGGATATGAAAACATAGAAACCATAAAAATATTAGAAGGCTATATTGATGTTTACTTACCAGACTTAAAATACTATTATAATGAATTAGGGGAAAAATATTCAAAAGTAAATAATTATTTTGATATATCTACAAAAGCTATAAAAGAAATGTATAAACAAGTTGGAAGTCCAAATATAGATGAAAAAGGAATCATAAAAAAGGGAGTTATAATAAGACATTTAGTACTTCCAAATCATATTGAAAACTCAAAAAGAATCTTAAAGTGGATAAAAACTAATTTAGGAAATAAAGTCTATGTAAGTGTAATGGCACAATACTTTCCAACATATAATGCAATGCAAAGCGACTTAAACAGAAAATTAACAAAAGAGGAATATAAAGAAATAGAAAATTATTTATATAAATTAGACTTAGAAAATGGATATATTCAAGAATTAGGAGAACATGAAGAAGAATATGTTCCAAATTGGGAGTTTTAGAAAATTAATGCAAAGGATAGGGGGCATTTCATTATTTGTTACAAAATTGTGATATTTCCAATAAATGTTAATGATTGCAAGCTCAAAAATTATAGGACTATTGCAATATTTGATGAAGCACCCCTAATTTAATCGTCAAAAATGTTTACATAAGTATAGATGTGTGGTATAATATAGAGATAGAGTTTATGTTGTACAATAAAAGAATAATGTAGTGGAGAATATTGATTAAAATCAAAAAGAAAAGGAGTTTTTTATTATGACAGGAACGATTTTATCCATTACTATCCCTATTATCATTGGACTTTTTGTACTTCTGGCACTTGTTCTGCTTGCGAAGAGCATGTATCGCATTGCTGACGTTGACAAAGCTCTTATCATTACAGGTGGTAAGAAGCCTAAGATCATTATCTCTGGCGGTGCCTTCGTGATTCCTATTATTAGGAAAGCAGATTTCTTTGACCTTTGTATGCTCACTGTTCCGGCAGATGAAGATGAGATTATGACCAAGACAGCAGTTCCAATTATTGTTGACTGGACAGCTCAGATTCGTCCTGACAGACACAACGAGGAGAAGCTCGAAACTGCCATTATCTCTTTTAAAGAAAGGGGGAAAGCAGGTATAATCGAGGATGTTCGTCTTACCCTTATGGGTGCCGTTCGTGACGTTGTTGCAAGTATGACACCTGAGGAGGTTCTTGCTGATAAAGAGGCATTTAAGAGAAACGTTCAGGAATCTGTTGATGATGAGATGAACAAGATGGGGCTTGAACTCGTTTCCCTCAACATCCAGGATATTACCGACAGCAATGATTATTTTGCGAACATTGCATTCCTCGATAAATCCGAGAAGCAGAAAGCTGCTGATATCAAGGCTGCTGAGACTGATCGTATCACCCGTGAACGTCAGGCTAATGAACGTCTTGTAGCAGAAAGAGCTGAAGCTGAAGCAAACCGTGATTCTGAAGTTGCTCGCATGGATGCTGAACAGGCAGAAAAGGAAAAGAGAAAGGAAACTGATATGAAAATTGCTCAGTTCCGTATTGAGACCGACACTGCCCAGGCAAATGCCGAAGTTGCAAAGGAACTTCAGGCGACTATAAGACAGAAAGAAGTTGAAGAACAGCGTGGTGCTGTTGAGATTATGAAGCAGGAGCAGATGAATCTCGCAGCACAGAAGGAAAGAGCAGTTATGGTTACTCGTGCTGAGTCTGAAAAGGCTACTAAGCGCATTAACGCAGAGGCTATTGCTGAAGTTAACTCTATTGAGGCTGACAATGAAATTCAGGTAGCTGAGCGTAAGGCTAATGCTAAGCGCAAGGAAGCAGAAGGTAGCGCAGATGTTCAGAAGACTCAGGCTGAAGCACGTGTTGCTGTTGCTGAGAAGGATGCAAAAGCAGTCAAATTACAAGCAGAAGCTACTGCTGCCAAGACTCGTGCAGAAGGTAGCGCAGCAGCAGATGTTGCTAAGGCTCAGCAGGTAGCAGAAGCAGAAGGTCGTAAGGCCCAGCTTCTCGCAGAAGCAGAAGGTACTAAAGCTCAGCAGCTTGCAGAAGCAGAAGGTATTAAAGCTAAGAAGCTTGCTGAAGCAGAAGGTGAACGTGCACTTGCTGAAGCACGGGCTGCTTGTAATAATGTAAACTTCGAAATTGAAAAGTTGAAAATTCAGACTGACGCTCAGATTAAGATTGCTACCAGCACTGCAGAAATTATGGCCAATATCGGTCAGAATGCAGAGTTCGTCAATATTGGCGGCGGTAACCTCGCTGGACTTAATGGTACGGGAGGAGGTGGAAATGCTCTTTTAGACACTATCATGTCCATTCCTGGAATCATGAAAGTGCTCAATGTTGAAAATCAGGCGCTTAACGGACAGTCCATGGCTGACGAAATTAAGGAGCTCTCTGATGCAACTTTCAGTGGTCTTGGTGCTTTGAAAAACACCACAGAAGACGCTTTCCAAGGTTGAGAAAAATCAAAACTGAATAAAATCCACAGCATAAACTTTTAGGTTAGTTACTAATCCACTACATTCTTTTTGGAGGGTACCAACAATATGGTCCCCTCTTTTTATTTGTGGAAATGGGGACGGTTCTCTTTTCCATTTTTTCGGGAAAAGCGACAGAGCTGAAAAACATGATACAAAGTAACAAGGTTTTTTACGAAAAATAGATATCCCATATCTCTATAAAATTTAGTTATTTAAATGTTATAATTTTGTAATAATAGATGAAATTGCCGTGTGCAAAGGAATAAATGTGTTTACAAAAAGGAATAAAAATGTTATAATAAAGATACAATAAGAACATAGGATTTAAAGTGGAGATTTGTACTGCTACGCACCTTAGAAATAAGGTCAAAAGAAATACAGGAAAGGGCACATATGTCAAACTTACGTTAATGAGAAGCACTTGCTTAGGTGAGTGCTTCTGTTAATTTCAAAAACAAAAAAATAGAGTTCTAAAAATAAAAAAACAGCATATACATATTAATATGTAT
>JAAWHY010000019.1 GCA_022795675.1 Clostridia bacterium | reverse complement strand
AAATTCCTCCTTTTTAATTATATATTTTTAAATTTAATAGCAATTATTTGCAATTATTTTATACCATTTTAGTTGATTTTGCAATAGTTTTTCTTAATTTATTTGTTTTTCCTATTTAATTTTATATTATTTCCATTTTACTATTGTTTAATCTTCTTTTTTTGTTCTTGTTGCAACTATTGTTTCTAATATTGCTTTTGGAACTTCTTCATAATGACTTGGTTCCATAGCATAAGTTCCTCTTCCTTGTGTTTTTGAACGTAGATCTGTTGCATATCCAAACATCTCAGATAATGGAATAAATCCTCTTATTATTTGAGATCCTCCTCTTGCTTCCATTCCTTCCATTCTACCACGTCTAGAGTTTATATCTCCAATAACATCTCCCATGTATTCTTCTGGAACTGTTATTTCTATTCTCATTATAGGTTCAAGGATAACTGATTTTCCTTTTTTACATCCATCTTTGAATGCCATAGAACCTGCAATTTTGAATGCCATTTCTGATGAGTCAACCTCATGGTATGATCCGTCTACTAATGTAGCTTTAAAGTCTATAACTGGATATCCAGCTAAGATTCCACTGTTTGCAGCTTCACGTATACCATCTTCAATAGGTTTAACATATTCTTTTGGAACTGCTCCTCCTACAATTTTGCTTTCGAATACAATTCCTGATCCTGGTTCTAATGGTTCCATTTCAACAATAGCGTGTCCGTATTGTCCACGTCCACCTGATTGACGTATGAATTTACCTTCTGCTCTAACATTATTTCTTATTGTTTCTTTGTAAGCAACTTGTGGTTTACCTACATTACATTCAACTTTGAATTCCCTTTTTAATCTGTCTACTATGATGTCTAAGTGTAGTTCACCCATACCTGCAATGATTGTTTGACCTGTTTCATGGTCTGTATATGTTTTGAAGGTTGGATCTTCTTCTGCAAGTTTAGCTAATGCAATTGCCATTTTTTCTTGTGCTACTTTGTCTTTTGGCTCAATTGCTATATCTATAACTGGCTCTGGGAATTCCATTGATTCTAGTATTATTGGATGTGCTTCATCACATAATGTATCTCCTGTTGTTACATCTTTAAGTCCAACAGCTGCTGCTATATCTCCTGTGTAAACTTTTGTTATGTCTTCTCTGTGATTTGCATGCATTAATAATACTCTTCCCATTCTTTCTTTCTTGTCTTTGTTTGCATTTAATATACTTGTTCCAGCATCTAATGATCCTGAATATACTCTAAAGAAACATAATTTTCCAACGAATGGATCTGTTGCAATTTTGAAGGCTAATGCTGCAAATGGTTCTTTGTCATCTGGTTTTCTTATAGCTTTTTCTCCATCTGGAGTTTGACCTTCTACTGGTGGAATGTCTATTGGTGCTGGTAAATAGTCTAATATTGCATCTAGTAATTCTTGTACACCTTTATTTTTATATGAAGAACCACAACATACTGGAATTATATTTCCTGCTATTGTTCCTTTACGAAGTCCTGCTTTGATTTCTTCTATTGTTAATTCTCCACCGTCAAGATATTTCATCATTAATTCATCGTCTTGTTCTGCTGCAACTTCTATCATTTCTTGATGTGCTGCTTCTGCAGCTGCTTTCATATCTTCTGGTATTTCTGTTATTTCAATGTCTTTTCCTAAGTCATCTTTGTGTATTAATGCTTTCATGTTCATTAAGTCTACTATACCTTTAAAGGTATCTTCTGCTCCAATAGGTAATTGGATTGGCACTGGATGAGCATTTAATCTTGTTTTTAATTGATCAACACAGTTTGCAAAGTCAGCCCCTATGATGTCCATTTTGTTTACATATACCATTCTTGGTACTTTATATTTGTCTGCTTGACGCCAAACTGTTTCTGATTGTGGTTGAACTCCACCTTTAGCACATAATACTGTAACTGCTCCATCTAGCACTTTTAATGATCTTTCAACTTCTACTGTAAAATCAACGTGTCCTGGTGTGTCTATGATGTTTATTCTATGGTCTTTCCAAAAACATGTTGTTGCAGCTGATGTTATTGTTATACCTCTTTCTTGCTCTTGAACCATCCAGTCCATAGTTGCTCCACCATCATGGGTTTCTCCTATTTTGTGTGTTTTACCTGTGTAGAAAAGAATTCTTTCTGTTGTCGTTGTTTTCCCAGCGTCAATGTGAGCCATTATTCCTATATTTCTTGTTTTTTGTAATGATACTTGTCTACCGTCCACAAATTTTTCCTCCTTAAATTATTATCTTTTCAATGTCATTAATTTATATTGTCTAAATTTGGAAAAAAATTTATTATTTCGCTAGGCACACGATGTCGATATTCCCGCAGGCGTACTAGTGTACGTCGAGGAGAAATCGACTGAGTAGTTTTTAGCCAGTGAAATTGTCTTTGACAATTTCACATGCTATGCTGTTCTAGCTACGCGAAATGATGAATATTTTTCCATAATTTTACCATTTATAATGTGCAAACGCCTTATTAGCCTCTGCCATTTTATGCATATCTTCTTTTTTCTTGTTTTGTCGAGCTAAACTCACTCGCTTTGCTTGTTCGTTTATCACGATCCTTCAAGAACATTATTTTTTTACCACTTGTAGTGAGCAAACGCCTTATTAGCTTCTGCCATTTTATGCATATCTTCTTTTTTCTTGAAGGCTCCGCCGTTACCAGCAATGGCATCTAGTATTTCTCCTGCTAGTTTTTCTGCCATTGTTTTTTCATGTCTTTTTCTTGCATATGTTACTAGATATCTTAGTCCTAATGTTTGTCTTCTTTCTGGTCTGATTTCTAGCGGAACTTGATATGTTGCACCACCAACTCTTCTTGCTTTAACTTCAAGAACAGGCATTACATTGTCTAATGCTGCTTCGAATACTTCTAGTGGGTTTTTTTGTTCTTTTTCTTTTATGATGTCAAATGCACCATATACTATTTCTTGTGCTACTGCTTTTTTTCCATCTAACATAACATTGTTGATTAGTTTTGTTACAACTTTACTGTTGTACATTGGATCTGGTAACACATCTCTTTTAGCTATATATCCTTTTCTTGGCACTATTCTTCACTCCTTTTCTAGATATTTAGAAGCTAGATTCTTACTTCTTATGCTTCACTTATCTTAAATTTGTTGATATTTATTTAAAATATCTAAAGTTACTCTGATAGAATTGATTCTATCCGTATAGTGCAATAATCTATTCTATATTTAAGTACCTTAAATTAGTAATTTATTATTTGCACTAATGTTTCCTTTTACTATTTCCTCATTTCATTCGCCTTCTTATGCCTTCTTTGGGCGTTTGGCTCCATATTTAGAACGTGCTTGCATTCTGTCTTTTACTCCAGCAGTGTCTAATGTTCCTCTTATGATGTGATATCTAACACCTGGCAAGTCTTTTACTCTTCCACCTCTTATTAATACAACACTGTGTTCTTGTAAGTTGTGTCCAATTCCTGGTATATATGATGTTACTTCATATCCATTTGATAGTCTAACCCTAGCAACTTTTCTTAATGCAGAGTTTGGTTTTTTTGGTGTAACAGTTTTTACTACTGTACATACTCCTCTTTTTTGTGGTGCACGGTTATTTGTTAGTGTTTTGTTTCTAGAGTTATAACCATGTTGTAAGGCTGGGGCTGTAGATTTAGTTTGACTTGTTTTTCTTCCTTTTCTTACTAATTGATTAATTGTTGGCACTTAAATTTCACCTCCTATTTTTTCTCTTTTTTGTCTATTTAAATTTCCATATATTTTGGAAATATTAGACAATAGCTTTAATATTATATTACTTTTTATCCCCAAAGTCAATGATTTTAGTATATTTTCCATGGAAATTGACTGGATAATGGTTTTAATCACATAAATTTGTGTCTGTTGAAATTATAAATTTTTAGGTAATATTTAAAATTGTAGAGAAGATGTAGGGGCACACAGTGTGCGTCCGTAAAATAATAGAAAATCAAACATTAATCATTAATATGTTTCAATTAATAGTAAAATAAATAATATAAATTTAAAATTTCTACATTCGGCGGACGCACACTGTGCGCCCCTACAATCTCTCTATAAATTTCAGTTATTTAAATGTTTCAATTTTGTAATATTAGATGAAATTGCCGTGTTATTTTACATAGAATTATTGAAATTATGTAAATAATATGTTAAAATATATAATATCATAAATTGCATAAAATGGAGGTAAGGAAAAATGGACAGACAACAGGCAATTATAGAAAGGACATTAGAAGAAGCCTTATTTATTACTAAAAATAAGGCTACTATACGGCAAACGGCTGCGAATTCAGGCGTCTCCAAAAGTACCACACACCTGGATTTAACTGTACGACTGCCAAATTATTCACCTTTATTGGCAAAAAAAGTTCGGAAGATTCTTAATAAAAATTATTCCGAAAGGCATATAAGAGGTGGAATGGCTACAAGGGAAAAATTTATTGTCAGAAAATAATAGTTGTGGGGTAAAAAAATGTTACCTGAGGTTCTATAGAATCTTAGGTAACATTTTTAATTTTAATTCATTTGAACTTTTCCTATTATGTCTGCTAGGTTTTCAATGTTGTGTCTTTTCATGTAGTTTTCTACTCCTTCTATTGCTTTTATTGATATGTCAGGTGCTATAAAGTTTCCTGTTCCTATTGATACTGCTGTGGCTCCTGCTAACATGAATTCTATTACATCTTCTCCTGTTGTTATTCCTCCTAACCCTAGTATTGGTATATTAACTGCTTGTGCTACTTGATATACCATCCTTACTGCAACTGGCATTATTGCTGGTCCTGAAAGTCCTCCTGTGTTGTTTGCTAATACTGGTTTTTGTTTTTCTATGTCTATTTTCATTCCTAATAGTGTGTTTATTAAGGATACTCCATCTGCTCCTGCATCTTCTGCTCCTTTTGCAGGTTGTGTTATATCTGTTACATTTGGGGTTAGTTTTACTATTAATGGTTTACTTGTTAGTGCTTTTCTTACTTGTGCTGTTACCTCTTTTACTCCTTCATAAGATGTTCCAAATGCCATACATCCTGCTTTTACATTTGGACATGATAGGTTTAGTTCTACTGCATCTATGTCTAATGTGTTTAATACTTTTGCAAGTTCTACATATTCATCTATTGAATTTCCGCAAGCGTTTACTATTATATTTGTGTCAAAGTTTCTAAGCCATGGTAAGTCATATTTCATAAAGTATTCTACTCCTGGATTTTGCAAACCTATTGAGTTTAACATTCCACTTGCTGTTTCACATACTCTTGGTGGCTTATTTCCATCTCTTAGTTTTAATGATGTTCCTTTTGTACATATTCCTCCTAGTTTATTTAAGTCTATATATTCTGCAACTTCCCTCCCATATCCAAAGGTTCCTGATGCTACTGTTACTGGATTTTTCATTTTCATTCCACAAAAATTGATTCCTGTATTCATGTTTTCTCTTCCTTTCTTTTTATCTCTATGAAATTATCCCTCTTACGAGTAAAATTTACTTTTTTATCTAGTAAAATTGCTTCGCAATTTTTAATCATAAGTAAATTTTCCACGTAGAGGGGTGCCACATACGTGGCTCTCTAGCTATAATTATTCAACTAAAAAAATTAGCGAGCTATTTTTTTAGTGAATAATTATAGCTTAAATTTCTACGTCTGTTGCTTTAAATACCGGCCCATTCTTGCACACATGTTTATAGTTTACCTTGTCGTCCCCCACATATTTTACTGCACATCCTAAACATACTCCCATTCCACATGCCATTCTTTCTTCTAATGATATTTGACATGGTATGTTTTCTTCTTTTGCAAAACTTTGAACTGCTTTTAACATTGGTAATGGCCCACATGCATATATACAGTCTGGCTTGTTTTTCTTTACATCTTCTTTTAAGTAGTTTATTGCATATCCTTCTTTTCCATTTGAACCATCATCTGTTGTTAATATAAGTTCTTCACATACTTTTTTGAATTCTTCTTCTAGTATTATTAAGTCTTTGTTTCTAAATCCTATATAGATTTTTGAATTAACTCCCGCTTCTTTTGCTCTTTTTGATAGTTCTTGTAGTGGGAATATTCCTATTCCTCCTCCTATTATTGCTATATTTTTGTAGTCCTCAAATTTAAATGTTCCATATCCTATAGGTCCTATTACATCTAATAGTTCTCCTTCATTTCTTTTTGCTAATAGGTTTGTTCCTTTTCCTTTTAGTTGAAATATGAATTCGAGTTCTCCTTTGCTTTCATCTGCATTGTATATACTTATTGGTCTTCTTAGTAATGGCTCTATGTCATCTACTACTCTTATTTCTAAGAATTGTCCTGGTTTTGTTTCTTTTGCCATTTCTGGTGATGATATTACCATTTTACATATATCATCTTTTAGAAATTCCTTTTTTACTATTTTGCATTTTTGATTGTATGGCATGTTTTTTCCTCCTTTTTAATCTTTTTTTATATTCACATAGTGACTATTTCGCAATTGCTCCATTTAGTTCATCTCTCATACGTATTGCTTCCGCCCTAGTTGCTTCTGCATATTGTTCTTCTGAATACTTATCTTTCCATTTTTCTGATTTGTAAGCACACATTAAACTCCTTGATGCATTTATAATTCCTCCTAGCCCGTTTTTATCAAATCCTAATGCTATGTCCTCTGCTTTTCCTCCTTGTGCTCCATATCCTGGTATTAAAAAATATGAATGTGGCATTGTTTCTCTTAGTTCTTGAAGTTGTTTTGGATATGTGGCTCCTACTACTGCTGATATACTACTGTATCCATGTTCTCCAACTAAGTCTTTACCCCATTCATTTACTAATTTTGCTACTTTTTTATATAGTTCTTCTCCGTCTTCTGTTTTTATATCTTGTAGTTCTCCTGATGATTTATTTGATGTTTTTACTAATACAAATATTCCTTTTCCATATTTTGCACAGTCATCAACAAATGGCTTAACACCATCTGTTCCTAGGTATGGATTTACTGTAACGAATTCAACATCAAAAATGCTATGGTTGATTTCTCCTATTGGCGTTCTTCCTATTGCTGCATTAGAATATGCTTGAGCTGTAGTTCCTATATCTCCTCTTTTCATGTCTGCAATTACTATCATTCCTTTTGATTTTGCATATTTACAGGTTTCGTCAAATACTTTCATTCCTTCTATTCCAAACATTTCATAAAATGCAATTTGTGGTTTTACTGCTGGAATAATATCATATGTAGCATCTATTAAGGCTTTATTAAATTCTAAAAAGCCTTGGCAAGCACCTTCTACTGTTTGTGGATATTTTTTTCTTATGCATTCTGGTAATATGTCATATCTAGGGTCTAGTCCAATTACAGTAGGATTGTTCATCTGTTTTATTTTGTTTATTAATTCATCTATAGCATTTTTCATCCCTATATACATTCCTTTCTATTTTTTTATATAGTAGGAAATTTATGCCAGTGGCATAAGTTTCCATACTAGATAATTATTCGGATTATTAGAATTGTTTTGCGATTATCATCGCTTAACAATTCTTAAAATCCGTTTTTCATAAATTTTTACTATTTTATCATTTTTTAGCTGTTATTTCAAGAGTTTTGACAAAATATTTATTTGTATTTTTAAGGAACAAATAAAAAAATCTTTGATTTTTCTTTAATTTGTTCCTGCCCGATTTGAGTTTTCGACTATAAGGAGAAAATCTCAAGGGCTAGCGATTATAGCCTTGATATAATAAAAGAACACCTTATGGTGTCCCTTAATTTATTTGTTTTCATATACTATATTTCCTGAAACTATTGTATATTCAACTTCGCCTTTTAATTTTTTGCCTATCCATGGTGTATTTTTTGATTTTGATACTATCATCTCTTTTGTATATGTATATTCTTTGTTTGGATCAAATATTGTTAAATCTGCTGTATATCCTTCTTTTATTTGTCCTTTGTCTTTTAGTCCTAAAAGTTCTGCTGGTCTATATGACATTAGTCTTACCATATCTATATAGTCGATATATCCTGGTTCAACAACATTTGTTATGGTTGCTGCTAGTGCTGTTTCAAATCCTATTATTCCATTTGGTGCAATTGCTAATCCCTTTTCTTTTTCATCTGTTGCATGTGGTGCGTGGTCTGTTATTATAGCATCTATTGTTCCATCTTTTAATCCTTTTATTATTGCAAGTTTGTCTTTTTCTTCTCTTAATGGTGGGTTCATTTTTGCATTTACTCCTGAAGTTAGTACCTCTTCTGTTGTAAAGCTATAATAGTGAGGACATGTCTCACAGGTTACATTTACACCTCTTTTTTTAGCGTCTCTTATCATGTTTACAGAGGTTTCAGTACTTATATGACATATATGTGCATGTACTTTGTTAGTTTCTGCTATTACTATATCCCTTGATGCCATTATTTCTTCTGCTTCTGGTAATACTCCTTCTACTCCTAATTTTTCTGCTACTTTTCCTGCATTTATTGCTCCTGCTGATACTGATTTTTCTTCACAGTGTTCTGATGTAAAACTTCCTAGTTTATTTATTTCTAACATTGCTTGTCTAATAGTTTTTGCGTTTGATACTGGGCATCCATCGTCTGAGAATGCTACACATCCTGCTTCTAACATTTCTTTAAAATTTACTAGTTCTTCTCCCTTTTCTCCTTTTGTGATACTTGAGAAAGGTAATATATTACAAAGATTTACTTGTTTTGCTTTGTCTAATATATATTTTACTGTTTCTGGGTTGTCTGGTGTTGGTTTTGTATTTGGCATTGGACAAATTGTTGTGAATCCACCTTTTACTGCACTTTTTGATCCTGTTTCTATTGTTTCTTTGTGTTCAAATCCTGGTTCTCTTAGGTGACAATGCATATCTATCATTCCTGGCATAATATATAATCCTGTACAGTCTACTATTTTATCTACTTTTTCTTGTATTTCCTTTCCTAATTTTATAATTTTTTCGTTTTCAATTAATATATCCATTTCTTCTTTTCTTTTGCTAGCATAGTCTAAAATTGTTCCATTTTTTAATAATAATGTCATATATTATACCTCCTATTTTATTTTTTTATTCTAGGAAAATTATCATGGTATGATAATTTTCTGTAGAATATAATTATGCGGATTATTAGAATTACTTTGCGGTTTCCACCGCTTAGCAATTTTTAAAATCCGTTATTATCTTATCACTTTTGTCTGTTTTATTCAATAGAATTATATAAATTTTGATTTCAACGGGCGGAGGCAAGCCCCGCCCCTACATTTGAATGCATAATATATCATACAATTATTATCCTGTAACATTTTTATCATTATTATTGCAAATTATGAAATAACTGATATAATGTATGTGAAGATTTTAATTTGAAAGGAGTGTATATAATGACACCTCATAATTCTGCAAATATTGGAGATATTGCAAGTACTGTTATTATGCCTGGTGATCCTATGAGGGCTAAGTATATTGCTGATAATTTTTTGACAGATGTGAAGATAGTTAGTGATGTTCGCGGTATTGCTTGTTATACTGGTTTTTATAAGGGTAAACAGTTGTCTGTTATGGCTCATGGTATGGGTATGCCTAGTATGGGAATATATTCTTATGAGTTATACCATTTTTATAATGTTGATAATATTATTAGAATTGGTACTTGCGGTGGTTTTAGAGAGGATATGAAAATTTTGGATTTAATTCTTTCTGAAAGTGCTTATACTGAAGGAAATTATGCTTTGAGTTTTGATAATGTACCTTGTAATTTAACTTATAGTAGCCCTGACATAAATTCTATTATAGAGTCTACTGCTAAAGAGAATAATATAAATTTAATTAAGGGAACTACTTTATGTAATGATTGCTTTAGCCCTTATGTTCCTGATGAAGATAAACTATTTGAACGTATCCCTGATGATATAAATAAACCTATTGCTTCTGAAATGGAGGCTTTTGCTCTTTTTTATAATGCTAAAAGAGAAGGTAAAAAGGCTGCTTGTATTTTGACTGTTGTTGATGTTCCTTCCAATTTAGAAGGAATTTCTCCTGAGGAACGTGAGAAATCTCTTAATACTATGATTCGTTTAGCATTAGACAGTTCCATTAAAATTGCAAAATAATTGCCATTTCACATTGTTAGACTTCAACTGAAATCAAATCAACGTACACCCGTACTCCTCATTGATTTCAATTTCGTCTGCCTAGCGAAATAACAATTCTTTTACAATTAATATGTGTAAACAATATAAATAAAGAAAGGAAGAAAAAAATATGAAAACATTTATAATAGGTCATAAATGTCCAGATACTGATTCTATCATGTCTGCTCTTGTTATGGCAAATCTAGAAAAAAATTTTTGTAATACAAATGAAATTATACCTTGTAGATTGGGTAATCTAAATAAAGAAACTGAGTATATCCTAAATTATTTTAATATTGAGGCTCCAAAGTTAATTGATAGTGTTGCAGGGGCTGATGAGGTTATTCTTGTTGACCATAATAGCTTTTTGGAGAGTGCTCCTGATATTTCTGATGCTAAAATTTCAAAGGTTGTTGACCACCACCGTATTGCTAACATCGAAACATCAGAACCATTATTTTATATGTCTGAACCTGTAGGTTGTACTTGTACTATTCTTTATGAGTTATACAGAATGAATAATGTCACAATTGATAAAACCTACGCTGGTCTTATGCTTAGTGCTATTATTTCTGATTCTTTACTTTTTAAGTCTCCAACTTGTACACCTAAAGATGTAAAAGCTGCTGAAGAACTTGCTAAGATTGCTGATATTGATATTAATACTTATGGATTAGAGATGTTAAAGGCTGGTACTGATTTGAGTTCTTTTACTGCTAATGAATTGATTAATATTGATTGTAAGGAATTTAATGCAAATGGTGCTAAGTTCCAAATATCTCAAGTTAATACTGTTGATATTGATAGTGTATTAAAGAGTAAGTCTGAGATTGAAATGGTTATAAATAGTTTAATTTCTGAAAAAGGTTTGGATTTATTTATGTTTGTTATAACAGATATATTGAATTGCAATTCAAAGGCTATAGTTTTAGGTAATAAATCTTCTGTTGTGGAAAAGGTATATAATACTACTATTGATGATAATGTTGCATTTTTACCTGGCGTAGTTTCTAGGAAGAAACAAATTGTTCCTAAAATTACTGATAATATTTAATAATTTTGTTTAAAGGACACAGTTCACTGTGCCCTTTAATTTTAATCTTTACTATAAATTCAAATAATTCTTTCTACCATAGTACATATGAGAAATATATATTGTTTTATTGCTTTCGTCTATCGTATATAATATAACATAGTTATCTATTACCATTCTTCTAAAATCTCTTTTCCTTTTATCCTTCTTTTCTATTTTCATATATAGTTCAGGCGATTCTGCTAAATCAGTTACATACTTTTTTATTTTTCTCATTAATCTTTTAGCTGCTTCTTCTGCAAACAGTTTTTTGGAAATATATTCATAAATATCTCTTATCTCATCTCTACAATCTTCAGTAAATTCTATTTCATATATTTCTTTTTTAGAATTCATATTTTTCTTCCAACTCCTTAAATACTTCTGTTGCTTTTACTGTTTTTCCTTCATCTATTTGCTTCTCTGCTTTTAATAATTTTTCATCTATTTCATTATCATTCCATAGTTTTTTCTTATATTCTTCAAAACTTAAAAGTATCATATTATTTTTACTATTTTTAGTTACTATCATTTCTCCATTTGTGTTTATGGCATGTTCTAATTCTTTAATATTAGTTACTTGTTGCATAAATATACACCTCACTTTTATAATCTATATATAGTATAACACAAAAAGGCTACTTTTTTAACATATTTCTGTAAATTTATAATTTTTTTATTCTGTTTAATTTTTCTAATATCTGTTTTCGTCTTATTTCCATTTCTATGTTATTTTTTCCTGTTACATTGTATGTTAATTTCCCTTTGTCTGATTTTATTTCTAAATCGAATATATCTCCTTCTGATACCTTTTCTTTGAAGTCTCCTATTGGTATGTCTATCATTTTTCCATCTAATAGTTCACAGACTGCATATTCTCCTTCTATTCTATCTATTGTTGCTAGGTCTTTCATTGATATTTCCTCCCTTATTTTACATTTTTTAATTGCTTCTAAAAAATCATTGTTCATTTTTTCAAATTTTCTTTGTTCCCATTTGTTTATTTCTCTCTTTTCTATTATATCATTTTCTAGTTTGTTTGTAATCATATTTTCTCCTTTCCTTATTGTAATTTTGCAAGTTTTTATTAATTTGTAATATTTAATTGTAATGTTCCTGTAGGGGCGGGCCTTGCGTACGCCCAAGATATTGGAAAATTATTGGCATTTATAACTAGATAAATATTGTAATTTCTATTCTTAGGAACATGCAATGTGCCCCTACATTGAATATTAAATATTTTTACAATTAATGTAATGTTTTTCAACGGGCGGAGGCAAGCCCCGCCCCTACAATTAAATGCATAATATATTATAAAACCATTTTACTGTAACTATAAATAATTAAAGGAGAGCACGTTTATTATGCTCCCCCTATTTATATATTAATTTCCTTCGCCCTTTTTTGAACCGAGTATTCGCTATTTCATTTGGCTCGTAATCTCTCTAATTCTAGTTGCTTTGTGTTTATTCGTTTGTTTACTTCTATTAGTTCATCATTATATATTTGTATCATTTCTTCGATTTCTTCATCTGATAAGTCATTTACTGAAATGAAACCATTGTCTAGTTTTACTTTTTTGTTCATTTTTTCTACGTTTTCTTTTAAGTTTTCAAAGTTTGATTGTTTCATTACTACAATATTTACTCCTTCATCATAATGTATCACTTGTGGCTCTGGAATCATCTTTTTCTTTGAAAAAATACTCCTTATTTTTTGTAATATTTTACCTAATATATTATTAGTATTTTTTTCTGGAGTTTCATTTCTCATAACTTATCCTCCTCCTATCTTTGAAAATTAATAGGAATTTTTTCTCTTAGACGGACGCCCGAAGGGCGCCCCTACGCTCCTTTTTCCTGTATCTCTTGTAACTTCTTGTCTAGCTCTTTTTCTAACTCTATTGCCTTCTTTACATTTTTCATTAATTCTTCTAAAAAACCTTTTCTGTTGTTTTCCTCCATATCTTATTCCTCCGTTTATTATATATGTTAGAAAAATGTTTTCGCATGGACGCCCAAAGGGCGTCCCTATGTCAATGGGCAATTATTTTCTAACTGTATTATAAGTTTCCATAGTATGCATCTAATAATATCTGTTTTAATTCAGTTACTAATGGTAATCTTGGGTTTGCTGTTGTACATTGATCACTAAAAGCTTTATCTGCTAATGCATCTACATTTGCTAAAAATTCTTGTTCTTCTATTCCTAATTCTTTTAATGATGATGGAATATTTAATTTTTTGTTCATTTCAATTACTGCATTTACTAAAGATTTAACTCCTTCTTCTGTTGTACTTGCCTTTAATCCTAGTCTTCTTGCAATGCTTGCATATTTTTCGTCTGCTATAAAGTATTCATATTTAGGGAATGATACAAATTTTGTTGGCTTTGTACCATTATATTTTATAACGTATGGTAATATTATTGCATTTGCTTTTCCATGTGCTATATGGAAGTCTGCTCCTAATTTATGTGCTAATGAGTGATTTATTCCTAAGAAAGCGTTTGTAAATGCCATTCCTGCTAAACAACTTGCATTATGCATTTTTTCACGTGCTTTTTGGTTGCTTCCATCTTCATATGCTACTGGTAAATAGTTATAGACTAATTCTATTGCTTTTTCTGCTAACCCATCTGTATAGTCTGATGCCATGTTTGATACATATGCTTCTATTGCATGTGTTAATACATCCATTCCTGTGTCAGCTGTGATGCTTTTTGGTAATGACATTACTAGGTCTGGGTCTACTATTGCAACATCTGGTGTTAGTTCATAGTCTGCTAATGGATATTTCATGTTTTTCTCTTTGTCTGTTATTACTGCAAATGATGTTACTTCTGAACCTGTTCCTGATGTTGTTGGTATTGCTACCATTTTACAGTCTTTCCCTAATTTTGGGAATTTATATGTTCTTTTTCTTATATCCATGAATTTTAGTTTCATTCCTTCTGGATCTGCATCTGGATATTCATAGAATAACCACATTCCTTTTGCTGCATCCATTGGGCTTCCTCCACCAAGTGCAATTATTACATCTGGCTTGAAGTTTCTCATTTGTTCTACTCCTCTATTGATTGTATCAAAAGATGGATCTGGTTCTACTTCCGCAAATATCTCTGCGTGTACATATTGTTGTCTTTTTCTTAAATAGTATAATATTTTGTCTACATATCCTAAACTTATCATTGATTTATCTGTTACTATAAATGCTCTTGTTATATTTGGCATTTTTTCTAGGTATCCTATTGATCCTGCTTCAAAGTATATTTTTTCTGGTACTTTAAACCATTGCATATTAACCCTCCTCTTTGCTACTCTTTTTAGATTTATTAGATTTACTGATGATACATTGTCTGTTGTTGAGTTTCCTCCAAATGTTCCACATCCTAATGTTAATGATGGTAGATTTGTGTTGTATATATCACCAATTCCTCCATGTGTAGAAGGTGAGTTTACTAATATTCTTCCTGCTTTTATTACTTCTGCAAATTTGTGTATTATATCTTTGTTTTCTGAGTGTATTACTGCTGAGTGTCCCATTCCTCCAAAATGTATTAAATTATCTGCTAATTTTATTCCTTCATCTGAGCTTTTAACTGTATAGAAGGCTAATACTGGACTTAATTTTTCCTTTGAGAATGGATTCTCATCTCCAACTCCTGTTTCAGGTACTACTATTACTTTTGTATCACGTGGTATATCAAATCCTGCTAAGTCTGCTATTTGTTTTGCACTTTGTCCAGGTATTTTGCTGTTTAATACATATCTACCTTCTGGACTTTGTGTGAACATCGCATTTTTAAGTTTTTCACTTTCTTCTTTGCTTACAAAGTAACATCCTGCTTCTTTCATTAATTTTACGAATTCTTTTTCTATTTCTTTATCTACTATTACTGATTGTTCTGATGCACATATCATTCCATTATCAAATGATTTTGATAATACTAAGTCATTTACTGAGGTTTTTAGTTTTGCTGTTTTTTCTATATAGCATGGCACATTTCCTGGTCCTACTCCTAGTGCTGGTTTTCCGCATGAGTATGCTGCTTTAACCATTCCTGTTCCACCTGTTGCTAATATTAGATTTACTCCTGGATGATTCATTAACGCATTTGTTGCATGTATTGATGGTTCTTCTATCCATAAAATACAGTCTTTTGGAGCTCCTGCTTTTACTGCTGCCTCTCTTAGTATTTTGGCTGTTTCTTCACTACATTTTTGTGCTGATGGATGGAATCCAAATATTATGACATTTCTTGTTTTGGCTGATATTAAAGATTTGAAACTTACTGTTGCAGTTGGATTTGTTACTGGTGTTACTCCTGCTATTATTCCAACTGGTTCTGCTATTTCTTCATATCCTAATTCCTCATTTTCGTTTACTATACCAACTGTTTTGTTGTATTTTATACTATGGTATATATATTCTGATGCAAACATGTTCTTTGTTATTTTGTCCTCATATACTCCACGTTTTGTTTCTTCTACCGCCATTTTTGCGAGTTTCATATGATTTTCAAGTACTGCCATAGACATTTTTTTAACTATATTATCTATAGTTTCTTGGTCTAGTTTCATGTACTCTTGTGATGCTACTTTTGCTCTTTCTACAAGTGAGTCAATCATAGCATTTACCTTTTTTTGTTCTTCTTCATTAATATCTTGTGCCATTTCTAAATATCATTCCTTTCCTAAAAAGGTCAATATAGTTTGAAAAAAATTGTTATTAATTATTTTTCAAATTATTTCCTTTATTATAATAGTTAGATATAATTTATCCATTTATATTATATATTATACTAAGATTTTGTCAAGGCAAACAAGGAATTTTTCATAGCAATTTCAATAAATATTACAAAAAAGATTATGTTTGTTTAATGACAGTGAATATATATGGTTAAATATTGACAATTATGTAGATTTATATTAAAATGATTGCGTAGACTAAAATGTATATAGTAGAAAGGACAGCATTCATGAAAAAAGTAGTAACCTTTGTAATGTCACTATTAGGATGCATTGCGTTTGCAGAAATAGTACGCCAGAAAATTATATACTGGCGCTGGGACACTACAGTCAATAAAATAATTGAAAGAG
>JAAWHY010000018.1 GCA_022795675.1 Clostridia bacterium | reverse complement strand
CTAGATTTCATTATTTTTTGTATATAATATGATGAATTTTTTATTGTGTTACTATTTTACTATTTTTTATTGCACATTTTTTTACGTCCCCGATGTGCACCCGATGTGCATATTTAGTCCATCAAATATTCCATTATTTGTATGGCATTACTTGCTGCACCTTTTCTTATGTTGTCAGCTACTACCCAAAGGTTTACTCCATTTTCTATGCTATTATCTCTTCTTATTCTTCCAACATAAACTTCATCTGTTCCTGTTGCATTTGTCGCTATTGGATATATTTCATTTTTTATGTCATCTTGGATTATTATTCCTTTTGAATTTTTTAATGTCTCTAAAAGTTCACTATCATCAAATTTATTTTCAAATTCTATGTTTATTGACTCACTATGTGAATTCATTACGGGCACTCTTACTGTTGTTGCTGTTATCTTTAAGTCTGGTCTATGTAAAATCTTTCGTGTTTCATTTATCATTTTTTCTTCTTCTTTTGTATATCCATTATCTAAGAATACATCTATATGAGGCAAACAGTTATTAAATATTTCATATTTGAATTTTTCTAATTCATATTTAGTTTTTCCCTCAGAATTTCTTATTCCATTCTCTAAATCATTTATTCCATGTTTTCCAGCTCCAGAAACTGCTTGATATGTAGAATATACTATTCTTTTTATTTTATATTTATCTTCTAATGGCTTTATGGCTACTACTGCTTGAATTGTAGAACAGTTTGGGTTTGCTATTATACCATGATGTTTTTTTGCATCTTCTATATTTACTTCTGGTACTACTAATGGCACATCTTCATCCATTCTAAATGCACTACTATTATCTATTACAATACACCCTTTACTTGTAGCTATTGGAGAATACTTTTTAGAGGTTTCTCCTCCAGCAGAGAATAATGCAAAGTCAAATTTTCCATCAAATGAATCTTCTTTTAGTTCTTTTATCTCATACTCTTTGTTCATAAAAGTTATCTTTTTACCAGCAGATTTTTTCGATGCAAAAAATACATATTCAGATATTGGAAGATTTTTTTCCTCTAATACCTTTCTCATCATTTCTCCTACTACCCCTGTTGCACCTATGACTGCAATTTTATACTTTTTCATGATTTATCACCCTTTCCTTTTCAATTTTGTAACCAAATTTTTATAACTGAATAATATATAACATAACAAATGAAATTCAGAACAATTTTTTATAGGAGGTTGTAAGAAATGAACAATTGTTGCTCAAATAATAGTGAAATTTTATGGTTCATTATTCTATTCCTACTACTATTTTGTTGCGGTTGCGGTAACAGATGTTGTTGCGACTAATACTTAATAAGTAATTATTTCTTTTTACCATTCCACTTAAGATGAAAGTGGAAACTACTTAATCAAACAAGGAGGTGAATATAATGCCAGAAAATAGATGTTGCGGTGGATGTGGCGGATTTGGATTCGGCGGTGATTGCTGTTGGATAATAATTCTTATCATCTTATTATTCTGTTGTTGTGGAAACAACAATAATGGTTGTGGTTGCGGTTGCTAATTATAAAATAACTAATATCGTGAAAAATTTACGTAGTAAATTTTGCTCGAACTAAAGTGATGCTGATTATGCTACGCAACAACAATAATGGTTGTGGTTGCGGTTGCTAATCATACTCAGGGCACGGTACTCCGTGCCCCTACACAATCTAGTTAAAAAATAATTGTGCTTTTGGCTAGGCAAACAAACGAGAAAACCGAAATAGTGCTTTTTGCACGTTGATGCTGAGGCTGTTAAGGCTTTGCCTGTTACAGCGTCAGTATGCAGTGGCTAGATTTTCGAAGTGCAGTTTAACAACGCGAAAACGCAATTATTTTTTAACCTAATTTTCCCAATCAAAATACCAATCGAGAATTCTAACTCTATCTCCTTGTTGTACTCCCATTTCTTTTAATTTTCCTTCTATACCTAATTCTATTAATTGTTTATGAAAATAATGCATTGATTCTCTATCTTGTATATTTACTCTTCCCATTAATCTTTCAGCAGCAGGCCCTGTAACTAGATATTCACCTTTTTCCCTTGTTATATCAAACTCATCTTTATTTTCCTTTAAAGTATATACTATCTTTTCTTCTTTGACTAATTCTTCTTTTGGTAAGTTCTTTAATTCTTCTGATACATATTGTATTAATTCTTTTACTCCTTCACCTGTGGCAGATGAAATCTTAAATAATTTTGTATTTTCTTTTTCAGCAATTTTTTCTAACTCTTTATAATTTGTATCATCTTGTGCTAAGTCTGCTTTTGTAGCCACTATTATTTGTTTTTTGACTGCTAATTTCTCACTATATTTTTTTAACTCTGTATTTATAATATAATAACTTTCTTCTGGAGATTTTTCAGCCATATCTGAGACATCTACAAAGTGTAATAATAGTCTTGTTCTTTCAACATGTCTTAAAAACTGAAGTCCAAGTCCTACTCCTTCACTTGCTCCTTCTATAATTCCTGGAATATCTGCAATTACAAAACCATCTCCATATTCTGTTTTTACCACTCCTAAATTAGGATTGATAGTTGTGAAATTATAGTTTGCAATTTTGGGTGTTGCAGATGTTACAACAGATAAAAATGTAGATTTTCCTACATTTGGAAATCCTAATAATCCAACATCTGCTAATAGCTTTAATTCTAGTATTACCTCTTTTTCTATACCTTTTTCACCATCTTGAGCAAATCTTGGAGCTTGACGTGTTGAGGTTGCAAAATGTGCATTTCCTTTTCCTCCAATTCCTCCTGGTGCGATAAGTTCTACTTGTCCAGGCTGTGATAGGTCTGCAACTACTCTACCAGTTTCAACATCTTTTACTATGGTTCCTTGTGGCACTTTTACATATAAATCTTCTCCACTTTTTCCATAACGATGGCTACCTTCCCCATCTTGTCCATTTTGAGCATTGAATTTTCTCTTGTACCTAAAGTCTACTAGTGTATTCATGTCTTTATCTACAATAAAGTATATGTTTCCACCTTTTCCTCCATCTCCACCATCTGGTCCACCTGCTGCTACATATTTTTCTCTTCTGAAAGTTATTGCTCCGTTTCCACCATTCCCAGATTTTATGGTTATTTTAGCATAATCTGTAAACATTTAGATCCCTCCTTTCATCCAATGCGGACGACCACCGCCAGTAAAATTCGCTTTGCGAATTTTCCATGACTCATTCGTGAAAGTATAAAAATAATAAAATAAATTTTCTTATTTTTATATTTTCTCTCATTTCGTCCGCCCCTACACTTTTTTATTTTGTAAAATAGTCTAACCTCATAGCTTTTTTTACCTTTTCCATTGTCTTTTTTGCTTCTTTTCTCGCTTTTTCAGTACCTTCCATTAATATTTTATCTACTATTTCTAGATGTTCTTCATAATATCTTCTTTTTTCTCTTATAGGTTCTAATTCTTTATTTATATTTTTTGCTAATTGCTTTTTGCAGGCTACACATCCTCTTAGTCCTTTTTTACATTCTTCACATACTGCTTTACATTCTTCTTCTGTGCTAAATAATTTATGATAATATGAAACCATACATACATCAGGATTTCCATAATCGTCTTTTTTTATTCTATTTGGATCAGTTAATGCATTCATAACTTTTTTGTTTACATCTTCTTCTGTGTCAGACAAATAAATAGCATTTCCTAGTGATTTCCCCATCTTTTCGTTTCCATCTAATCCTTTTATTCTTTTTTCTTTCGATAAAACTGCTTCTGGTTCAACTAGAATGTCTCCATATATACTATTAAATTTTCTAACAATTTCTCTACATTGTTCAATTAATGGCAATTGATCTTCTCCAACAGGTACCAATTCTCCACTAAATGTAGTTATGTCCGCTGCTTGACTTACTGGATAGCCTAAGAATCCATAGGTTACACTTTCACCAAATAATTCCTTCTTTTGTGCTATTTCTGTTTTTACTGTTGGATTTCTTTGTAAACGTGCAATGGTTACTAAATTAGAATAATAGATTGTAAGTTCTGCTGTTTCTGGTATCATAGATTGTATATATATAGTTGTTTTATCAGGGTCTATTCCAACAGATAAATAGTCTATTGCTACTTCTCTTACATTTTTTCTGACTTTTTCTGGATTATTGAAATTATCTGTTAATGCTTGAACATCTGCTATTAATATATACTGATCATAACCTTCATTTTGCATTTTTACTCTATTTTTTAAAGATCCAAAATAATGCCCAATATGTAATTTCCCTGTTGGTCTATCACCTGTTAAAATTCTTCTCTTTTTTGTCATAAAAACCTCCGTTCTAGCTTTATACTATTTCATATTTTTATTCTCTATCTCTGAAATTAAATTTACTCTTTCAGAATGTCTTCCTCCCTCAAATTGTGTAGCTAAGAACATTCTTACAATGCAAATAGCTTCATTCACACTTATATAATCAGCACCTAAACCTAAAACATTTGCATTATTATGCATTCTTGAATATTTTGCTGTTGTTTCATTATAACATGGTGTAGCTCTTACTCCTTTAAATTTATTCGCTACAATTGACATTCCTATTCCTGATCTACAAATTAATATTCCTGTCTCTGCTGTTTTATTTTGTATTTTTTCTGCAACTTTAACTGCAAAATCAGGGTAGTTAACACTTTCTTCCGAATATGCTCCAACATCTTCATATTCTATACCTGCTTCTTCTAAATATTTTTTTACTTCCTCTTTTAATTTATATCCTCCATGATCACTACCTATTACTACCATTAATTTTCATTCCTTTCTTTTCTTTAATTTCTAATCGTTAAACACAATACCATCAATACAGTTATCATAAATGAATTGTTTTATTTTACAATTATCATTTGTACTATAAAAATTTGATAATAAAATATTAAACTCCTCTAATTTATTATCTGGAATTTTGATAATTCCTACACCATTCTCTATCATAATTTTATTTGCACAAATATTACTTGTTCTTTTGTTGCCATCCCAAAATAATTGATTTCTCATCCCATATAACATATATTCAATTGCTCTTTCTGTAAAATTTTCTATATTTAATATATGTTTTATATCATTTTTAACATCTTCTATATTAGGAATCTCTGGTATATAATCTGTTCCTGATATCTCTACCTTTCCAGTTCTTAAACTTCCCCAAGAAAGACTTTCATTTCTTGCAACATATTCATTTACTTTACAAATAAAATCAATATTAAACTCTTTATCAATATTGTTTATCACATATTTCCAAGCATCTCTTAAATTTAATATACATTGTATTTCATCTACTTTTAAGTCAGGAACATTTACTCCATCTAGTATTGTTTTTGTCTGTGGAAATGTTATATTTAAACCTTCCATTCTTGCATTTGCATATACATTATCTACTAAATTTCTCTTTGCTAAGAATATATTTTGTTCTATTGTTAATTTATATTTATTTTGCATATATATTTCCTTTCTAGAAAAAATTTATTATTTTCAAACATATACGCAAAGTATATCATATATTTATATTCTTTACAATATAATTTTTAGTATGAAAAGAAGAAGTTTTAAATTTGTATTATTTTCTGTAAAAGAAAATTTATTATCAATTATTTTTGTTTTATTTACAATATCACTTGTGATATTTTCAAATTCTAACTTGTCCGTTGCAAAAACAGGTTTATCATTATGGGCAAATTCTGTTGTTCCATCACTTTTTCCGTTTTTTATTGCAACAGAATTATTAAGTTATACTAATGTAATTTCAATGCTTGGGACTCGTCTAAATTTTTTAATGAGACCACTATTTAATGTCCCTGGAGAAGGATCTTTTCCTTTTATTATGGGAATAATTAGTGGATACCCAACAGGAGCAAAAATAGTTTCAAAATTTAAAAATGATGGTATATGCACATCTACTGAAGCTGAACGTCTTTTAGCTTTTACTAATAACTCAGGCCCTCTTTTTATAATTGGAACTGTTGGTATATCCCTTTTTGGTAGTATAGAAATTGGTGTTTTACTTTTGCTTACACATATATTGGCATGTATCACAGTGGGTATCCTTTTTAGATTTTGGAAATATAATAAATCACATACGTCTTCATCAAAATATGTTTCTAAAGCTTCTAGCAGTTCATCTGCTAATATAAGTAGTTTGGGAAAAATATTAGGTGCAAGTATTACAAGTGCAACTCGTACTGTTGTTCTTATTGGTGGCTTTGTTGTACTTTTTAGTGTTATTATTTCTATTGTTAATAGTAGTGGCATTTTAGATTTACTTTGTAAAATCATTAATCCATTTCTAAAAACTTTAAATATAGACTCTAGATTTTCTTCAGGGATTATTAGTGGTATTATTGAACTTACAAATGGTGTGAGTATTATATCTTCAATTTCAGTAAAAGCAATTTCTATAAATGTTATATTTTGTGCATTTTTACTTGGATTTGGCGGTATTTCTGTAGTTCTACAAGTATTTAGTATAGTTTCAGAGGCTGGTATATCTATAAAACCATATATATTTGGTAAATTTCTACAAGGTATTTTTGCTGCATTATATACTTTTTTACTAATTAATAATTTTCAGATTTTTAATTTGGATTTATTTTAATATCTTCTATATCTAGTATTACATCCACAAGATGAATTATTATCTAAGTTTTGTGTATTTAATGTTGTATTTACAGTATTTACTGTTGCACAATTTGTTGTATGGTTACAATTATTATCTCTTATAATTCTTGAAATTAGTCTTGTGATTATTGCAGATATAAATGCAAGAATTGTATATAAAATAGCAAATATTAAGAAATTGGCATCGAAAAATGCAAATGTAACTATTAAATATATAGCAAAGAATATTGCTGCTACTTTTATAGGGCAATGTAAAATAGTTTCAAATACACTTGCTAGTATAATAGTTGCAATTGGTAATGCAAACAATAATAATAATAAATTAGTCATATATCTAAATCTCCTTTATTTTTCAATTTTATATATATTATTCGGTATATAAAAATTTGTTACAAAAGCTCTATAAATTTCAGTTATTTAAATGGTTACATTCTTATGTAAATTGACTTTTCCTTGTAAATTTGTTATACTGTTATTAGTTATGTAAATTACATATGGCAAATAAAAAGAATGGCTCTTAGAGCAAGTCCTACATGGGCGGAAAGGAAAATCTATGAAAAATTTACGGTTTAAAGAAGGAGCGGTAGTCAAAATTTATGCTATTGGCTCTCTGGTTCCTGTCTGGGGTAAGGTAGTCAAGATTAGTTCTAAGGAAATCGTCATCTGCACAGGTGAAGATGAGGGCGGCGGATCCTGCTCAAGTGAAACCTCGAAAGTTGATGGGGCTTTTGCAGGTGAATTTAAAGGGTCATTTTTTGACTGATTTAAAACTGTATTTTTCATAAGTGGCGGTGTCATTTTGGCACCGCCTTTTCAAATTGTTAAATTTTGATTTTTTGTAATGTATTCCCAGTAATAAATTTATAAATCTGCTAACAATAGGATTAATATGATTTTTGATTTCATATAAAAAAATTAATAAAGGAGAGAAATTTTAAAAATACTTATCTAATTTTTAAGATTTAATTTGTGCCTTAGGAAGGAATGTTATAATTATGAAAAGAAAATTTTTATTTATTTTATTGTTAGCTTTTGCTTTTTTTGTATTTTTTACTCTTACAGATAATGTAAAGGCTGTTCAACCATCTTATGGAGATGATGGTACTGGATATATAACTCTTGGTTCTCAAAAATGCTTTTTTGCAAATGGTACACATATTAGTATAGAAGAAAGAGATGACGGAGTTCAAGGAGCTAAAATTGTATGGATTGATGGTAATGAGACTAAAACTGTAAATGTTCCTAGTGATATTAACGTATTTGGTGGTGCTCATCATGATGCTACTAATTACCCAAGTACTAAAATTACTATGAATGGTGGAACTGTTAAAAATCTATTTGGTGGTGGTCTTCACCAAAGTTCTGTCACAAATGCAGAAGTTATTATTAATGGAGGAAAAGTAACTGGTAGTACAACTGGTGGTGGTGCAAATATATTGGCGAATAGCGATTCTGGTTCACATACAGGTGCAAATTTTGAAACAATAGTTACTAATGCAAGTACTACTATTAATAATGGTAGTTCCTATAATGTTTTTGGTGGTGGTGAAGGATATTCTACTACAAATAACGTAACACTTAACATTAATGGTGGTACTGTGAGTTATGTTACTGCTGGTGGTTCTAATGGTACTACTGGAAATGCAAATGTTAAAATTACAAGTGGTCAAATTGCTTTACTACAAAGCGTTAACCGTGGGCAAGTTTCTGCAGCAGATGTACGTGTATTAGGTGGTACTATTGATAAACTTTATGTAGGTGGAGAAACAGAAGATGCTAATGTTACAGGTGCTATTGATGCAGTAAGTCTAGATATTACTGGTGGTTCTGTTGTTAATAATTTATACATTGGTAAAAGTGGTGGACAATTAATTGGAACAAATGGAAATAATACTAAAGTTGATGTAGACCTTTATCTTGGAGCAACTGTAAATATTCCAAATCCAAATGAATTTCAAAATTTCCCAGTTACACAATATGTTTTTGTAACAATTGATGGTAATAGGTTTGAATTAGAAACAGGAAAAACTTTAGCTGATATTCCTGAATTATCAGCTATAAAAAATGTAGCTGGTAAAGAATTTGTTCATTTTATAAAGGCTGATACAGGTGAAGTTTTTGAAGAAACTACTCCAATTAATGGAAATATAGATCTAAAAACTGTATTTAATACAATAGCAGAAAATACTCCAACAGTTGATAAAGATGAAACTCCAAAAACAGGTGAAAATAATTTATTAAATATTATAGCTCTAACTTCATTAATTTTCTCATTAGTAGGATTTGTAATTGCAAGTAGAATAAAAAAATAGTGATATAAAGATAATTGATATTAAGAACCAATAATATAAATTTAAGTTTATAACTTATTTTAAATATTTACTGTAGGGGCGGGCCTTGCGTCCGCTCATTCAATTTGAATTTATAGATTTTCAAATTCATAAAAAGGAGTGAAACAGAAAATGAATAATAATAAAGAAAGTAATCTCATTATTATAAAATATGTTATGCTTGTAATATTTTCTCTTCTGATTCTTATATCGCTTATATTTTTAATCACAAGTAAGTATCTAGAATATAAAGAAAAAAAGGATTATGAGTTTTTGGCTGATTATATTGCTAATAATGAAAAACAAGGTATCTTTACAGATAGTTCACAGGCTAAAGCACAAGATAAGGAAGAGAAGATTTTAAAATTAGAAGAATTAAATAATCAATATAAGGATGTTGTAGCATGGCTGGAGATACCTGGTACAAGTATTAATTACCCAGTTGTTCAAGCTGAAGATAATATCTATTATTTAGACCATACATATAAGAAAACCTATTCAGCAAGGGGGTCTATATTTTTAGATAAAGATGTAAGTTTTGAAAGTCCAAGTGATAATTTTTTAATTTATGGTCATAGAAGTAAAAGTGGTGAGATGTTTGAAGGATTATTAGAATATGAAAATGAGAGTTTTTATCAATCTCATAAAATAATAAATTTCTCCACATTAAAAGAGGAAGCAGAATATGAAATTTTGGCTGTTTTTCGCTCAAAAGTATATAATAAATCTGACACAAATGTATTTAGATATTATTTCTTTATAAACGCTGAAAATGAAGCTGAATATAACGATTTTATAGCAAATGCAAAAAAAGCTTCTCTTTATGATACTGGTGTTAATGCTTCATATGGAGAACAACTATTAACTCTTTCTACATGTGCATATCATACAGAAGATGGGCGATTTGTAGTTGTTGCAAAAAAAACGAATTTTAAGAATTTCTAAGCGGTGAAAACCGCAAAGAAATTCTAATAATCCGCATAATTCTCTAGTATGGAAAGTTATGCCACTGGCATAACTTTCCTACTATACAAAAAAATCAAGTATTAAACTTGATTTTTTTCTTCATATTTCACTTCTACCAAATACAACCCTTGCGGTGGTAAAGTCTTTCCTGCTTTTTCTCTATTTTTATCTTCAATTATTTCTGGAATTTCTTCTGGTTTTATTTTTCCTAAACCTACTTCTAGTAGTGTCCCTGATATTATTCTTACCATATTATATAAAAAACCATTTCCTGTTAATTCTATATATATCCTGTCGCCTTGTTTTGTAACTTGTGCTTTATATATTGTTCTTACACTACTTTTTGATGAAGTTCCACTTGCTTTAAATGCTTTAAAGTCATGTTCTCCTTCAAAGTACGTTGATGCTTTTTGCATTGCTTTTATATCTAGTTTTCCTGGAAAACAATATTCCATATTCCTATATATTGCTGTTCCATATTCTGAGTTGTTTATTACATATCTATATGTTTTTTGTTTGCAATTAAATCTACTATGAAATTTTTCATTAACTTCTTCAGCTTTTTGTATTCTTATTGATTTTTTTAGATATGTATTTATGGCTATTGGTATTTTTTCTACTGGAATATTAGAGTTAGTTTTAAAGTTCGCAACTTGTCCGAAGTGCATGAACACCTGCATCTGTTCTACCTGATGCATTTAGTTCTACATCTTCACCAGTAATTCTTTGTATTACCTGTTCTATCTCTCCTTGAATATTTAGTTTGTTTGGCTGTTTTTGCCAACCATTAAACTCTTTTCCATCATATTCTATTGTTAATTTTATGTTTCTCATCGTTTTATTTCCTTTACATTGATTTTGCAAATAAAAAACAACACATTTGCTTTTCTTTCTGCCATCATTTTTATGTATTATACATTATTTTATCTTTTATTTCAATTATTTTTATTGAAGTAAAGTAACAAAAACTGGAGACAACAATGTTATTTCCAGTTTTTATTTTTCCTAAAAATTCCTCTTCTTATTTTAATTTAATGTCACCAGATGTTGTTTGTACATCTAATTCTATATATGGTTCCTGTCCCATAACATTTCTTCCGTCTGGAAAATCTATATTGCCTGATGTACTTTTTGCTTTTATTTGACAGTTAGATTCTTTATTTATATACATATTTACATTACCTGATGTTGTTTTTATCATCGATTTTCCTGTTATTTTAAAGTCTTGACTTTCAATGTCTCCTGATGTACTAGTTAATTCTACATTGCCATCAATTTTTTCTATTTCTATATTTCCTGATACACTTTTTGCTTCTATTTTTTCTTTAGCACTTTTTACTGAAATATCTCCAGATACTGTTTTTAGTCTTGTTTCATTACTTTCTAATTTTTCTAAATAAATTTCTCCTGATACTGTTTCTATATTAATATTATCTGCTTCAATGTCTCCCATTTCTATGTCTCCACTTGTAGAGTCTATCTTTAAGTCTTTGAATTTTAAACTTTCATTTGTCTTTATGTCTCCAGATACAACACTTATATCTAATTCTTGTTCATACATTTTTGGAATGTATATGTCAAATACAATATTATTTACATAGAAAAAATTAAAATGCTTATTATTCTTTTTTCTAATTGTTATATTTGATGATGATTTATCAACCTTAAACTCTTCATTTTCTTTTAATTCTTTATATGAATACTGTATAACTTTTAGTTCACTTTCTTCTGTAAAAAACACATTTACATCTGAAGTATTTAATTCAATTTTCAATTTTTCAATGTCTGTTAAATCTACCTTTTCTTCTTTTCTTCTATATTCTTCGTTTCTTATATTACTTAAGTCCCTAAATCCCATAAACCAGTTCCACTCCTTATTTTGAATTGCAAATGCTAAAATGTTACATAGTGCTATTGTAAAACTTATTAAAATAACAATTAATATAATAATTCCTACTTTTTTCATTTATTCCTCCCCTAATTTGAATATCAATTTAATAATATTTTCTATTAATGATGCTATCAAAAAGATAATCCAAGATATATACCATATACCAAATGTGAAACTAACTACTAAATATATAATTACTGTTAATGTCCATATTATTGAATCTATGGCCTTTTTTATTTCTTTGTTTTTATCATTTTTCCCTTTCCATTCTTTGAATTCTTCTACTATTGTATCATCATATTTTGTATATTTAGGCTTTGTCATAAAATGATATATTAAAACACATGTAGATACTCCTGCGATTGAAAGAAAGCTTGAAGCTGTTATAAAGTCTGGAAGCCCTAGTTCATCTAAAACTACACATGCTATTACACTTAAAATATATAGACCAACACAAATAGATACTATAAGTCCAGTCTTTTTTCTTGCTTCTTCTACATATTGTGTATGTATGGGATTGTTTTTGTTTAGTTCTTCAATTAGTTCATCTACATTTCCAATTTCCTTTATAACTATTTGTAGTGCTTCTTCTTCATTTGTACCTTGTTTTATTAAATCTTCATATTTATCTTCTGCATTAGAGATAATTTCATCTTTTAAATCATTTGCTCTTTTGGTATTTGGAGCATTTTGAAATAGATTATTTACTTCTTTTCTTATTCTCTCATTCATTGTTCTACTTTCCCCCTTTATTCTATATCTGATTTTTTTGGCATGATTATTGCTGCTATTATATATGCAATAATTCCGCCTCCCCAACAACAAGAAAATATAATCCATAATAAACGTACTAGTGTTGGATCAATATCAAAATATTCTGCAATCCCTCCACATACACCATCTAATTTTTTTCCTGTTTCTATTTTGTATAATCTTTTTTTCATTTTTCTCCTCCTCTCACTATTTTAGTTCATAAATTTTCTCTATATTAATTTATCAATAAGTTCTTTAGTTAACTTCCATTCTTCGATATTCTTTTTATAGAATTCAATTCCTTCATTTGTAATTGAGTAATACCTTCTTCTTGCTCCACTATTTCCTTCTCCCCAAAAAGATGAAATATATCCCATTTCTTCTAGTCGTCTAAAAGCACAATATAATGTTGCATCATTTAATTCATATTTGTTATCTGTTTTTTCTTTTATTGATTTGTTAATCTCATATCCATAACTATTTCCATTCATTAAATGTGCTAAAATAATTGTTTCTGTATGCCCTCGTATCATGTCTGCTCTAATTGACATATTATCACCTACTTTCTTTTTGATAATATTATATATCAATATACCTTATCTGTCAAGGTATATTAAATAAAAAAATGGATGCCAATAAATTGGGGGTTGTGGGGAGGATTATATGTTTTAAAATCCTATTATTTCACGGACGCACACTGTGCGCCCCTACCTTTCTCTACAATTTTAAATTTTACCTAAAAATTCATTCTCCCCAAAACCACCAATTTTTATATTATCGTAGTTGTAAATGGTAGCGTAATATAATTAAATTACCTTAATAATAAATAATTAGAGTTGATTTTTTATAAATATTAATATATTATATATACAGTAAATTTTACTCTAGGAAGGAAATGAGATTAAAAATGGGAATGTTTGAATATAAGAAAAGAATAGAGTTTTGCGATATTGATGAAAATAATAGACTTTCTTCAAAGGGTTTAATTAGAATTCTTGGAGAAATCGCTGGAGTTCATTCGGAATCCGTTGGATATGGTTTAAATCATGTGCCACAAACTCATCTAACTTGGATGCTCTTAAATTGGAAAATTCAATTCTTCGTAAGACCTTCATGGAACTCTTATTTAATTATAAAGACTTGGGCTCGTAGTTTTAGTAAAATATATTCTAATCGTGATTTTATTATCTATGATATTAATAATAATTTAGTTGCAAAGGCAACTTCAAAATGGGTATTAGTTAATTCTGAAAAGCATACTCCTGTTAGAATTACAGAGGAAATACATGACACTTTTGGGGAATATAATTCTTCTGTTTTTGATACTGAGGTAAATGATAAAGAAAAAGAACCCGAAAGTTCTAAATTTATGTATGATTATCAAATTAAAAGACGTGATTTAGATACAAATCATCATGTTAATAATTTATATTATTTGGATTTTGCTTTTGATGCTCTTCCTAATGACTTGTGGCAAGTTTATTTTGATAATATTGAAATTATTTATAAAAAACAAATAAAATTAGATGATACTATAAAATGTTTTTATGCTTATGATAATAATCAGCATATTGTTACTATAAAAAGTGAGGATTTAAATGTGGTTCATGCTATTGTGAAACTTTATTAATCTCATAATTTTCAAAAGTCGGACGCCCAAAGGGCGCCCCTACAGTTATTTTTTTATAATTTTGGCTACTATAACTGTCATATCATCTTTTGGTCTGCCTAAGTTATTGTCTACTGCTTCTTGTACAATTATATCTGCTATTTTTTGTACATCATCTGTTTCCATTTCTGATAAAATGTCTTTTACCCACATTTCTTTGTTATTATATTCTGTATTTGAGTCTATAATTCCATCTGTACACATTACTACTATATCTCCATCCTCTAAATCTCTATCAAAGGTTACTAAGTCAATATCATCTAAAATTCCAGCTGGTAAGGATAACGATTTTATTAATTGTACATCTTTTTTACTTTTTACAAATGTAGGACAAGAACCATTCTTTACAATTTCTATATTTCCTTTGAATAAATCAAAAATTGCAATATCTAAGGTTGCATACATATCATCTTTTGCGTTTAAACACATTGTACTATTTATTAGTTTTATTGAGGCATCTTTTTCAAAGCCTGTTTTTAATAGTCTTTCTAGCATTTTTATTGCTACTTTACTAGATTTTCTAGCATCTGGTCCTGAGCCCATTCCATCGCTGAGTGCAATTAGATTTTTTCCATCATCTAATTTTGTTTTTATATATGTATCTCCTGATATTACTGATTTTTCTTTTGTCTTCTTTGCTATTCCTACTCTTAGCATATATTTATCTTGTGAAGAATATATTTGTTTACATACATTGTTTTCTTCATCTATTGCACATTCTTTTTTCTGTAATTTTATTTCGTCTTCTAATACCTGTGATAAAATTTCTTCTATCTTTTCTATATAACATTCGTCCTTACATTTATCTGTATACAGGTTTATTAAATATCTTTCATCATTATTTTTAATTTTTAAATCAACAATGCTTATATTATTATTTTCTGCTAATAATTTTATTTTTGCACTTTCCTTTGTAAATTTATTTTGGTCTTTTTCAATTTCTTTTGCAATGTTAGAAATTGCCTCTGAAACGTTTTCTAATTGGTCTGACATTACTTTTTTACTTTCATCTATTTTCTGTTTCCAGATATATGTAACATTACTGATTTTATATGCTTCATTAATAATATTTGTAATTTCTTGTGTATTTTTATTAATTTCTTCTAAATCTTGTGTATTGTCTAAAGTTACTATATATGCACTATGATTTTTAAAAACATCTTGCAAGTCTATATTGGTTATTTTTTGTTTTTTCCTTAATAGATTGTATGTATCTTCTGCTATTCCATTGTTAAAGTTATACATGTCTTCATATAATACATTGTCTTGCACTTTTTCTAATCTATTGCTTAATTCATTTAAAAATATTTCTTTTGGATCTTTTTCTTCTTTTTCATCTTTATATGTATCTGACATTACTTGAATTGCATCTGAAACATTATTTAGTTTAGAGGCTGCATACTTGTCCTCTGTTAATTTATATATTGGTCCATGTGGTAATGCTGATGATTTATCAAATAAGTCATCTATATTAATTTTAATATTCTTTGGAACTAATATTAGACCTAGTGATGCTACTAATATTTCCTTGAAATAAATGACTGCAACTGTATTTCCATTATATATGTATGTAAGTAACGCATTCCCTAACATAAATCCTATAATTACTCCAATTTTTCCAAATCTATTTAATATCCCAGCTATCATTCCTGAAAGAGCAAATGATGCTATTAGCATTGGTTCAGCATTTCCAATAATTCCAATAACAGTTCCTATTGTAATTCCTGCTGTTGCTCCTACCATAATACCATTTTTCCATCCTAATACTAATATTATTATGATCATTAATACTTGTCCAACGTTTAGACCAAAAAGTGTTACATTACTAATTGCAAGTAATGCAACTGATACCATTAGAGCTGCTCCCATTATTTCTTCTATTGAAAATGCCTCTTTTATTCCCCATTCTCTTATAACTATTAATGATTCTGAAAATATTTTATAGAATATGTATGTTGTAATACTTGTTGCTATTCCTAGAAGAAATGTATATACTAAAAATCCATTGAAAAATACTTCTATGGTATTAATTATCAAAGTTGCTAAAAATACGTATCTTCCAAGTTTTCTTCTCTCATTTTTATATTCTTCTTGATACCATGGTTTAAATATTAAAATCATTGCTACAAATAATAATGATATTAGCAAATAATTTAAAACTCCTGCTGACCCAAATTTTAAAGCTGTTCCAATCATTGTTACAGTATATATAAATATTACTGGAATTGAATTAGAGCATGCTGCTGCAAATATTGCCATTCCAAACGGTGCCATGCCATCACCAGCTGATACCATAGACATCATAAAAGATACTAAATATAAAAACAAATTTTGCTTTGTTAAGGCTTGTCTCATTATGGAATTAAAAATCTCAAATTTTCCTTTGTTATAATTACTTTCTTCTTCATTTACAGCTGTATCTGCATTTTTTACATCTATATTTTGAAACATTCTACTAACCACCTTTTGCTTTTTTACTAAGAAACTATAATTCTTATAACTTGTAATTTACATGATATAGTATACTAGCATATTCTTGAAATGTTTGTCGCTTTTAGTTTCCTATTTTAAAAAGTGTAATACAAAATACCTTATATTATTTTATCTTTTGATAATTATAAACAAATTCTTTTTATAATTTTACAATATATGTCCTTGTTTTGCAAGAGGTTTAACTAAATAAATATACACAAAAAGCGAATTATAAAAATATCTTAATAGGTATTTTTATAATTCGCTTTTAATACAAAATAAAAAAACTGGCGAAGACCTATCTTACCAGGAAGGAACCCTCCAAGTATTTTCGGCACGTAAAGCTTGACTTCTGTGTTCGGCATGGGAACAGGTATTTCCTT
>JAAWHY010000017.1 GCA_022795675.1 Clostridia bacterium | reverse complement strand
GTCCTGTCCTGCAGCCGGGTCAGTGACAAGATCTGCCATGTCACTCTGGATCGGAGCGCTTTTTACCCGGAGGGCGGAGGGCTAAAATTTAATTTTTCATTATATTCTGGCCATGAAGAAATCATAATGCTTTCATCATTATTATATAATTTTGTATATATTTCTTCTGTGATAAATGGCATCATTGGATGTAACAATTTTAACACATCACATAATACTTTATTTATAGTATATTGTGCTACTTTTCTAGTTTTTCCTTGTTTATCGTATAAACGTGTTTTTATAATTTCAATATACCAATCACAGAATTCATTCCATATAAAGTCATATATCTTAGAAGCTGCAACTCCTAAATCGTATTTATCTAGATTTATTGTTACTTCTTTTACTAATGTGTTTAATTTAGATATTATCCATTTATCTTCTTTGCAAAGTTCAGATAATTCTACTTCTTCGTCAGTATATCCTTCTAAATTTATTAAGGCAAATTTAGATGCATTCCATAACTTATTTGCAAAGTTCTTTGCTGAGTCTAGTTTTTCAGGAACATATCTAATATCGTTTCCTGCTGTAATACCCATTATTAATGAGAATCTTAAAGCATCTGTGCTATATTTATCAATTATTTCGATTGGGTCAATTCCATTTCCTAAAGATTTAGACATTTTTCTTCCATTAGCATCTCTTACTATTCCATGAATTAAAACATCGTCAAATGGAATTTCACTAGTGTATGCAAGTGATGAGTAAATCATCCTTGATACCCATGCCTGAATAATATCATATCCTGTAACTAATGTGTTTGTTGGGAAAAATGTTTTAAAATCCTCCGCTTCTGTATTTGGCCATCCCATTGTTGAAAATGGCCATAATGCTGAACTAAACCATGTATCTAATGTATCTGTATCTTGTGTTAATTTATCATGATTACATTTACTACATTTTTCAGGTTCTGTATTTGAAACTGTAATTTCTCCACATTTATCACAATAATATGCTGGAATTTGATGTCCCCACCAAATTTGACGTGAAATACACCAATCTTTTATGTTTTTCATCCAGTTAAAATATGTAGTTTCATATTTTTTAGGTATAAATCTAACTTTGCCATTTTCAACTGCTTCTATCGCAGGTTTTGCAAGTTCCTCCATTTTTACAAACCATTGCTCTGAAATTCTTGGCTCAATTGTTGTTTTACATCTATCACATTTTGCAACATTATGTGTGTAGTCTTCTATCTTTAATAAATATCCCTCTTTTTCTAATCTATTTACTATTAAATTTCTTGCTTCATATATATCCATACCCTCATATTCAGGTACAATATCTTTCATTTTTAAATCTTCATCAAATACTTCTATCACTTCTAGGTTATGGTCTAATCCTGATTGATAATCGTTAATATCATGTGCTGGTGTTACTTTAACACAACCTGTACCAAATTCCATTTCAACAAATCTATCAGCAATTATAGGAATTTCTCTACCAACTATTGGAAGTTTTACTTTTTTGCCTATTATGTTTTTATATCTTTCATCTTTTGGATTTACTGTAACCGCTGTATCTCCTAACATTGTTTCTGGTCTAGTGGTTGCGACTACAATAAATCCTTCTTCTCCAACTATTGGATATTTTACATGCCATAAATGTGATGTTTCTTCTTTATATTCAATTTCTGCATCTGAAATAGAAGTATGACATCCTGGACAGTAGTTTATCATTCTTTTTCCTTTATATATAAATCCTTTATTATATAATCTATTAAATGCTTCATGTACTGCTTTTGAAAGTCCTTCATCCATAGTAAATCTTGATCGTGACCAATCACAAGAACAGCCTAATTTCTTTTGTTGTGATACTATAGTACCACCATATAGTTTAGTCCATTCCCATGCTCTTTCTAAAAACTTTTCTCTTCCAATATCAGATTTCTTTATACCTTCTTTTTTCATCTGTTCAACTATTTTAGCTTCAGTAGAAAGTGCAGAATGGTCTGTTCCTGGAACCCATAAAGTATTATACCCCTCCATTCTTTTATATCTAATTAATAAATCTTGTATTGTTCCATCTAGAGCATGTCCCATGTGTAATTTACCTGTTACATTTGGTGGTGGCATAACAATAGAATAATTACCTTTTGATTTATTTCCACTTGGTTTAAAATAACCTTTTTGTTCCCATTGACTATATAATTTATCTTCAAATTCTTTTGGATTATATTTATCGTTTAATCTATGAATTTTCTCCATAATCTATACCATCCCTTTTTATAATATATGTGTTATATTTTATAACACAATAAGCAAAATATCAAGCATTTTGGAGCATTTTTATATTACTATTTGCCAGAAAATGTATTTCAAAAAGGGCACATTGAATTGTACCCTTACAAATTAAATATTGTCTGAAATTGGATTTGTACCTGTTGGACTTACTGGTTGTGTTCCTGTTTCTGTTGTATCTCCTTGTGATGGTGCTCCTGTTTCTACGTAAGTTTTCCATGGATTTTTGGAGTCTGGATCTGTTGGATCCCATTTTTTTAATTCTTCACTATATGAAGATATTTTCTTTGCTGTTGGTTTTCCTAATGGTCCTGGATCTGATGAATAATAAAATTCTACTTGTGTGCCTTTTGGGCAATTGTCATAAATCCATTTTGCATCTTCTACTGTAAGCCTTATACAACCTAATGATGCATCTGTTCCAAGTTTATCATATTCCCACCATTCTAAACTGTCTTTAGCTCGTTTTTGGTATGGGACTGAATGAAATAAAATATGTCCTGTAATTCTAACTGCATATTGTCCATATACATCTCCTTGTAATAATCTCCATGTATACATATCTGAGGTTCTATATACACCTGATTTAGGTGTCGCTGTTCCTATTGAACATAGCATTGCTTTTACTGGTACTGTATATTTTCCTTTTGAGTCTTTTGTGTAAATAGTTACTACGTTTGCTTTGTTATTTATTTTTATATAATATGTATTTTTATCTTTTTTTGTAGTATCTACATTGTTGTTATTGTCTTTATTATCCACAGTTTCCTCCCCTTGCTCATTGCTATTTGGGTTATCCTTATTGGTATCATTATTACTCTGTGTTTGATCATTGTTATCATTGTTTGTCTTATCTTCTTTTTTTGAATCATCTAATATAACTTTTATTACATTCTCATTTTCTTCTTCCTTTTGAGCTATATTTTCTTTTATATTATTCTCAAGGTTATTGTTTTGTGAATTATGGTTATTAAATACCACTGCATTTACTGCTATAATTAAAAGAATTACTATTATTAGCAATATCATAAGTATTAGTAACAATTTTGCTTCTTTTTTTAATTTACGTTTCTTCATATTTTATATCATTTCCTTCCTTAAAAGTGCAAATTTAATTAGAAAGTATGTTTTACTTATTTAATCAAACTAGTTAAATGTAAATTATTTTTAAGATATATAAATTGCAAACCCTCCCATTATAGCAATTATAAAACCTGATATTCTTAATATCATTGCTGAACTGTTTTTATCGGAATTACTAAAAAATTTTTTTGATAGGTCTCTTGCATCACATATACTTATTACTCCTATTGCTACTATTATAAGCCCAATTATTTTCACAATCAATGTTACCATTACAATTTACTCCTTGTTTTTAATATTATAATAAATTTATTTTGAATATTTATGGAAAATCCTTCGAAGAACGGGCGATTACTAATCGCCCCTACATTTTAATTTGTTCTCATGCTCAATGTCGAGTGAAATTTACTTCGTAAATTTCTCACGTCAGCGCATTAAGTTAATTAATTACATTGAAAAAGTGACTTTGTCACTTTCTCATGCATTAATTAAGCTTCATGCTTAATCCAACCTTCTGTCTTTCTTTGTCTATTTTTATGACTTTTACTTTTACGATGTCTCCTACTGATACTATGTCTGATGGATTTTTTATATAACTATTGCTCATTTCTGATATGTGTACTAGTCCATCATGTTTTACTCCTATGTCTACAAATGCTCCAAAGTCTATTACATTTCTTACTGTTCCTGTTAATACCATTCCTTCTGATAAGTCTTCTAGCTTTAATACATCACTTCTTAATATTGGTTTTGGCATTTCTTCCCTTGGGTCTCTTCCTGGCTTTGTTAGTTCTTCTATTATGTCTTGTAGTGTCATTTCTCCAATGTCTAGTTCTTTTGCCGTTTCTTGTATATTTATAAATCTTAATTTTTCTCTTAATTCTTGAAGTTTTTCTTTGTTCCTTAAGTCTTCTTTGTTGAAGCCTGCTTTGTTTAATAGTTTTTCTGTTTGCTCATAATTTGATGGATGTACTGCTGTTATATCTAGTGCATTGTCTCCATCAGATATTCTTAAAAATCCTGAGCATTGTTCAAATGCAACATTTCCTAATTTAGGTACTTTTAGTAATTGTTTTCTGTTTTTAAATTTTCCATTTTCATCTCTATATTTTACTATGTTTTTTGCAATTCCTGAGTTTACTCCTGATATATATGATAGTAGTGATGGGGTCGCTATATTTACATCTACTCCAACTTTATTAACTGCATCTTCTACAACTCCTGTTAGACTTTCATTTAATGTTTTTTGATTTACATCATGTTGGTATTGCCCTACTCCAATGGCTTTTGGATCTATTTTTACAAGTTCTGCTAAAGGATCTTGTAGTCTTCTTGCGATAGATATTGCTCCTCTTATTGAAACATTTATGTCTGGATATTCTTCTGTTGCTAATTTTGATGCTGAATACACTGAGGCTCCTGCTTCACTTACTATTGCATAATGAACTTCTCTATCCGCTTCTTTTATCACGTCTGCTACAAACATCTCTGATTCTCTTGAGGCTGTTCCGTTTCCAATGGCTATCATATCTATTTCATCTTTTTTTATTAGTTTTAGTAATTTCTCTTTTGCACCTTGAATATCGTTTTGTGGAGCTGTTGGATATACAGTTTCTGTATCTAGTACTTTTCCTGTTTCGTCTATTACTGCTATTTTACAGCCTGTTCTATATGCTGGGTCAAATCCCATAACTGTTTTTCCTTTTAATGGTGCTCCTAATAACAGCTGTTTTGCATTCTTTCCAAATACTTTTATTGCTTTGTCATCTGCTTTTTCTGTCAAATCACTTCTTATTTCTCTTTCTATTGATGGTTCTATTAGTCTTTTAAAAGCATCTAATATTGTTGCTTTTAACATTTCTTCAAATTGTGTTTTTCCTTTTATAGTATCTCTTTCTATATATGCTATGATTTTATCTTCTGGCTTTTCTATTTTTGCCTTTATAGCTTCTTCTTTTTCTCCTCTATTGATTGCTAATATTCTATGACTTGGTATTTGATTAATTTTTTCTTTATAGTCATAATACATCTCATAATTTGTTTGCTCATCTTCTTTTGAGGCTTTTGTTACTATGTATCCTTCTCTATAACAATATCCTTTTATCTTTTTTCTATATTTTGCATTATCTGATATGTTTTCTGCTATTATATCTAATGCTCCTGCTATTGCTTCTTCTACTGAGTTTACTCCTTTTTCTTCATCTATATATTTTTCTGCTATCTTGTTTATATCTTCTGTTTCTTCTTGTGAATATATTATTATACTTAAAGGCTCTAATCCCTTTGCTTTTGCAACTGTTGCTCTTGTTTTTTTCTTTTGTTTATATGGTCTATATATGTCTTCTACTTCTGCTAAAGTAATTGCATTTTCTATTGCTATTTCTAGTTCTTCAGTCATTTTTCCTTGCTCTTCAATTGATTTTCTTACTTCTTCTTTTCTAGTTTCTAAGTTTCTTAAATATGTAAGTCTTTCATTTAGGTTTCTTAATGTCTCATCACTTAAACCACCTGTTACTTCTTTTCTATATCTTGCTATAAATGGTATTGTGTTACCTTCATCTATTAATTTTATTGTATTTTCTACTTGTGTATTTTTTATTTGTAATTCGTTTGCTATTGTTTGTATTATTTTTTCCATTTTTTATCCCTTTCTTTTGAATGTTTAATTGTATTTATTGTCAATATATTTTAAAGTTTCTTATACCCAACTTTATTTTATGATTTATTAGGATCCATATCAGAACCTGCAAAAAATTCCATATTGTTTATAAAGTTCATATCTTCATCTGAAATTGTAAAGTCAAAAACATCTTTATTTTCTAACATTCTGTCCCAATTTGTTGTCTTAGGTAAAGGTACTACTCCATTTTGTAAACACCATTTTATACATATTTGTGCTACTGATTTGTTATATTTATTAGATATTCTTACTAAATCTTCGTTTTGCAACATTTTTCCTTTTCCTAATGGTGCCCATGCTTCAACTACTATATCATTTTCTTTGCAAAACTTTAATGTTTCTTGCCTTGTTAAACCTGGATGGAATTCTAATTGGTCAACCATTGGAACTATTTCACAATTATTTAAAATACTTTCTAAATGATGTTTTAAAAAATTTGAAAGTCCTATAGCTCTAACCTTTTTTTGTTTATATAAGTCTTCTAATGCTTTCCATGTATCTATATTTAATTTTTCATCATTATTTCTTGGCCAATGAATTAAAAACAAATCTATATAATCTAAGCCTAAATTATGTAATGAATTATTAAATGATTTTATTGTATTTTCATATCCCATAGAATCTTTCCAAACTTTACTTGTTACAAAAATCTCTTCTCTTGGTAAATTACTTTCTTTTATTGCTTGTCCTATATAAATCTCATTTTTATAAGCTGAAGCTGTATCTATATGTCGATATCCAGCCTGTAATGCTTGTCTTATATTAGATACACATTCTTCTCCTTCTATTAATGATGTTCCAAAACCTATATTGGGCATGTCTATTCCATTTCTTAGTTTGTAACCCATTACTTATTCTCCTTTCAAGCCTTCTTTATAAACATTTACTAAATTATCTACAAATAAGTCTTGTCTATAGTTATTTTTTGCATATTCAGCTAAATATGTAGCGTCAAACTTAATTTCATTATTTAATATTTTATTAATTGCTTTTTCTAATTCTAAAGTGTTTTCTCCTGGGATTAAGACTCCTACACTGCTATTAACAATGTCTGGTATTCCACCTTGATTTGTAGCTACAACAGGTGTACCACATGCAATTGCTTCTAATGCAACTAATCCAAATGCCTCTTTTCTTGATGGTACAACACAAACATCTGAAATATTATATATTTTTCTTAATGTATCATGATTTTGGTTTCCTAGAAAAACTATATTTTTTAATCCGAGTTCTTCTCTCATTCTCCTTAGATTATTTAGTTCTTCCCCATCACCTACAATTAAAGTTACAATATTTTCTTTCTCATAATTTTTAGCAGACTGTAATAATAAATCAACACCTTTATTTTTTGCTAATCTTCCTGCAAAGCATATTATTTTATCACATTTTTTGCATATTTGAAGTTCTTTTAATATTTCTTCTTTATTATAATCTTCTTTATAGAATATTGTTTCATCATATCCATTTAATATTGTAACTACTTTTTCCTTATTTTCTTTAAATATATTAGTAATAACATCTTTACTATTATTTGATATTGCAATTATCCTTTTGCATTTATCTGCTACTTCATACATAATTTTATGAAATTTTGGCCAAGCTTCATATCCCATAATATCAGAACCATGACAAGTTACTACAACTGGAATATTATAATTTAATGCTACATTTGATATAATCCATATATGTTGAGCATGTATAACATCTGGCTTGAACTCTAATATTTCTTCTTCTATTGCTTTTCTAAAAGTATCTTTATATTGTTGTAATTGTGATTCTGTCATATCTCCAAATAATAGACTACTTCTAGGATGAGGATCAATGCAACCGAAATTGAAATCCAATTGTCCATCAATTTCCTCTTTGTGTTTAAAAAATACTGGATGTAATTTTATACCCTTTAAATCTGAAAAATGACTTGTATTCTCTGGACTTATAATACAAGCTTCATGTCCCTTTTTTAAAAGACTTTTTGCTATATTTGAAACATAAACTCCACTTCCTGAACCTTGAAGTGGAAAGTGATTTATTAATAAAATTTTCATTTCTGCACCTTTTCCTTCTATTTATAATTCAATATCGTATTTATTTTATCATATTTTGTCATGTTTAGTCAATGTCTATAATTAACCATATTTTTGTACAAAAAATCTAACTTCCGCCATAATTCCCTAGTATGGAAAGTTATGCCTCTGGCAAGTTTCCGACTATACAAGAAAAGTGGCTTCGCCACACGGACGACCAATGGTCGCCCCTACAATTGTGGCAATTCCTTCGAAGAATTATAATTGATTTTTCCTATACAATAAAAAATTCCTTAGTGCATAGCTAGCTTACTATACTACTAAAGAATTAATTTATATTTTAATTATTGTCTTTATCTACCCATATCTCTATCTACAGTTGTTATCTCTGGTTCATCAATTTCCCCTCTAATGAATACATTTCTATTATGTCCAATTTCCTCTCTAAGCATTTGTATTAATTTGGGTTCAGTACAATATATTCTTTTTAATTCATGCTTAAACGCTATTTCATTGAATTGAGGAGCATTTAAAATTGCTTTTAGACTATCATATTGTTCTAAGTCCAATGTAGAAGGACACCATGTTAATTTAATTTTATCTCCAAATACTTTTTTAAACTGTCTTGTTGCTCTACTACCATGAGTACATGTTGTTACGAGTATTGCTGTCTTAATTTGTGAACCTGTTTCTATTTCTTCTGAATCAAAAATATTCTTACAAAATTCTGCATTTTCCTGTGTAGTTGTTGACATTGCTTCTGTTAGAATATCTTCTGGGTTTATTCCTACGTCTTCTAAAAATTCGTCTGTTAACTTTTCTATATGTTCTTGATAATCTTCATCAAATTGTTCTTTAATAAGAGTTTCCGCTCCCCAATCTGCTTCTGTACGATCATTCCATTCCTGCCCTTCTACTAATTCATTGTTCATATAGTCTTCTAATGATTTAGGATGCATAATACTTTTTTCGTCTCTATCTTTACCTATACCTCCTGTAAATATTACTTTCTTAACAATTCCTAATTTATATAATTCGAAGGCTTTTATTGCCCTTTCTCTAGTAGTTGGTAATCCAATATTTCCTAAGACTATGGCTATATCTGCTTTATTCTCACTTTTATTTTCGGATTTTGCTAAATCTGTTATATTATTTCCTATTACAAAGTCAAAAAGTTCTTCTGGAGTTAATTCTCTACCATCTGGAGTAGTAATACTTTTAATATCCTTTGCATTATCTATCCATGTTAAATTATAGGTTCAAAAAAAAAGATGAATTTGCATATATTTAAACAAATCATCTTTTAAATTTGTGAATTTATTTACAAAATCTATGATTTCCTATTGTTACAGTCATTGGTCTTGACCATATCCAAGCACTTGTTGCTGTGTTTGGATTAAAGTAATATATTGCTCCATACGACGGATCCCATCCATTTAGTGCATCTTGTGCTGCCTTTCTTGCTGTTGAATCTGGTGTTAAATTTATTTGACCATCACTTACTGCATCAAATGCTCCTCTTTCATATATTACTCCTGATATTGTATTCGGAAAAGAGGAACTTTTTACTCTGTTTAATACTACGGCTGCAACTGCTACTTGTCCTGTGTATGTTTCTCCTCTTGCTTCTGAATATACTAATCTACTTAATAAGTTCAAGTTACTATTGCTTGAGCTTGAACTTCCACCTCCACTGGATGAACTACTCATTATTCCCATTGCATTTAAAGTTCTAGTTCCTGCTATTCCATCTACTGTAAGTCCATTTGACCTTTGAAAATACTTTACTGCTGCTAATGTTTGGCTCCCATAAATTCCATCTACATTTCCATTGTAATATCCCCATCTTTTTAATTTTGTTTGTATCTGACTTACTTCTGCTCCTCTTGAACCATATCTTGATAATGCTATAGTATTTGTTTCAAATACTATTAGTATTAAAAGTATTAATAGTATAATTAAAAGTATTATCGATTTATTTTTTCTTAATCTCATATTTGTCTCCTTAAAAAAACCTTATTTAGATTTATTTTTTTCCAAATAAGGTTTTTTTATTCATTTTTTAGAAAATTCCTTCTATATTTCCATTTTCATCTATGTCTATTGCTTCTGAGGCTGGCACTTTTGGTAGTCCTGGCATTGTCATTATTTTCCCTGTAATTATTACTATAAAATCTGCTCCTGCTTTTAATATAACTTCTTTTACATGTATTTTAAATGGCTCTTTGCACTCTAAATTGGTTGCATCATCTGAGAAAGAATATTGTGTTTTTGCTATACAAACTGGTAGTTTTCCATATCCAATACTTTCTATTTGTTTTATACTTTTCATTGCTTCTTCTGAAAATTCTACATCTTCTGCTCCATATATTTTACATGCTATGTCTTTAACTTTTTGTTCTATGCTTTCTTCTAAATCATACATATAATTCAAGTCTTTTTCTTCTTCACATAAACTTACTATCTTTCTCGCTAAGTCTTCTGCTCCTGCTCCACCTTTTGCCCAAGCCTCAACTAAGCTCATTTCTATTTCTTTTTCTTTTAAAGTGTTCTGTAATAAATTTAGTTCTTCTTCTGAATCATCTGTAAATCTATTTATTGCAACTATTACATTTAATCCAAATTTATTTTTTATGTTATCAACATGTTTTAATAAATTTTCCATTCCATTTTTTAATGCTTCTATATTTTGTTTTGTTATATCTTCTTTTGGGACTCCACCATGATATTTTAAGGCTTTTAATGTAGCAACACACACTACTGCATTTGGTTTAATTCCTGCTACTCTACATTTTATGTCTAAAAATTTTTCAGCACCCAAGTCTGCACCAAATCCCGCTTCTGTTACTGTATAGTCTGCTAATTTTAGTGCTAGTTTTGTTGCTTTTATTGAATTACATCCATGTGCAATATTTGCAAAAGGTCCTCCATGTATTAATGCTGGTGTATGTTCTAAAGTTTGTACTAAGTTTGGTTTTATGGCATCTTTTAATAATACTGTTAATGCTCCCTCTGCTTTTAAATCTTTTGCATATATTGGCTTGTCCTCATTATTATATCCTATAATTATATTTCCAATTCTTGTTCTTAAATCATTTATATCTGTTGCTAAACATAGTATTGCCATAATTTCTGATGCAACTGTTATATCAAATCCATCTTCTCTTGGTACTATATTTTTTTCTCCTGAAAGACCGCACTCAATCTTTCTTAATTGTCTATCGTTTAAGTCTACACATCTCTTCCAAAGGATTTTCTTAAATCCTAGTTCATTTCCAAAATAAATATGATTATCTATTAATGCTGATAATAAATTATTTGCAGATGTTATTGCATGTATGTCTCCTGTAAAGTGTAAGTTTATGTCTTCCATTGGTGCTACTTGAACATGTCCTCCTCCTGTAGCCCCTCCTTTTATTCCAAAGACTGGCCCTAATGAAGGTTCTCTAAGTGCTAGTATTGATTTTTTACCAATATATGATAATCCGTCTGCAAGTCCAATTGATACTGTAGTTTTTCCTTCTCCTAATGGTGTTGGATTTATTGCCGTTACTAATATTAGTTTTCCATTTTCTTTATTCTTTACTTTTTCATATGCATTCTCTGAAATTTTCGCTTTATATTTACCATATGTTTCTAAATCATCTTCATTAATTTTAAGTTTTTCTGCTATTTTTGTTATATTTAATAATTCTATACTTCTTGCAATTTCTATATCTGTCATATTTATTTCCTCCTATTATATAAAATATATTTTTAACAATAAAATAAATTCTTTATTTATTTTGCTATACCTACAAATTGAAAAAGAATTATTCTTTCGCAGAGCGAATTTTACTGTACTTTCTGTATGTTGAATGGAAATCGACTGAGTAGTAACAATGCAAAAGGATGATTATCTTTCAATTTAATAAAATGGGCAATTCTTTGTAAAGAATTGCCCAGGCGTTCGACTTATATCTTAATTAATTTACACTGTGTTAATTCACATATCGCCAGTAAATTAATGTTTATTATATTAGGATTTATTCAGCTTCTGCTGTTGCAGGTGCTCCTTTGTATTCTGCTTTTCCGAAACCTAATATACATATAAATATTGGTTGTAAGAAGAATAATCCAGCAGCAAAACCATTACCCATTCCAAATGCTTTTGATAAGTTGATAGCTAAATAAATTTGTAATCCTAACATTACTAACCATCCTACAACAGGAATGAAAGTTAATAAGTAGCAAAGTATTAACCATGGTGATAATCCTGCAATTTTGAATAGAATTACTAGATTGTAAATTGGAATTAAGCATTTCCATCCTGCTTCTCCTGCTTTTGTGAACATTTTCCACATACCAACTAACTCAACAACAGCTATAGCTAATATTATTACACTATATACAGCTAAAATTCCTCCAGCTGCTGCAAGAAGTTCTGTATCTGCTGATGAACTATAATAATATGATTGATTATACATTTAAAGTCTCCCCTTTCTTTTTATGTGATTTTATAATCACTTTCGACATAATTTTACATATAAAAATTGATTTTGTCAATATTTTTTTGAATATTATTCTTACTTTTAGAAAATTATTCCAGCTATTATTCCAATTAATGCTCCAGCAAACACCTGAGTTGGTGTATGACCTAGTACTTCTACTAGTTTTTCCTGAACTTGTATGCCTGAAAGTCCTGGTGTATTTATTATTTTATTTAATAGTTGTGCTTGTTTTCCTGCTGCTCTTCTTACACCTGCTGCATCATACATAACTATACATGCAAATATTAATGCTAAAGCAAACATCGGAGAATCAAATCCTTCACATTTTCCTATTAAAGTAGCTAAAGATGTTACAACTGCTGAATGTGAACTTGGCATGCCTCCTGCCCCTAGAATCCTTTTAAAATTAAATTTCTTTGTAGTTATTAAATCCCATGCAACCTTAAAACTTTGTATTGCAAACCATAATAATATAGGTATAGCTATATATTTGTTGCCAAAAAAATTCTGTATCCCTTCCATCTTTCTTCCTTCCTAATTAAATTAATTTTCTTCATGTGTTTCATATTTATTTTCTTCTAGTTTTCCATTATCTTCTATCAATATTGTTATTTTTTTTTCTGCTTCATCTAAAATTTTTGTGCATTCCTTGGAAATTTTAATTCCTGCTTCAAACCTTTTCATACTTTCATCTAAGTTTAAATCTCCATTTTCTAATTCTTGTGCAATTTGCTCTAGTTCTTTCATTTTATCTTCAAAACTTGCTTTTACTGACATTTCTTTAACTATCCTTTCTCTTTTAGTATGTATAATAATATTTTTAGATTAACCTAAAATCAAATTATTTTTGCATTTTTATCTCCATCTTTGAATTTTAAATTAATTATATCATTATTATTTATATTTTTTACTGAATTTATAACTTTTCCATTATCTGAAATTGCTATACAATATCCTCTTGTTAACGTTTTTAATGGACTTAATGTATCTAGCTTTGATATTAAACTTATAGCTTCATTCTTACTTTTATTTACTTTTTGTGATATGTTTAAATATAATTTCTGATTAACTATATCAATTTTTATATATCTTTCGTTTATTTTTTGTAATGGTTCTGAAAATGATTTACTTTTTATACATTTTTCATATCTTAACCTCATTAGTTCTATTTTCTTTTTTAAATCTAGTTTATATCTTCTTTGATATTCACAAATTTTTTCATATATCTCTTCTATTTCTGGAACAGCCAATTCTGCTGCAGCAGATGGAGTTGGAGCTCTTAAATCTGCTACAAAGTCAGCTATTGTAAAATCAGTTTCATGTCCTACAGATGAAATTACTGGTATCTTTGATTCATATATTGCTTTTGCAACTATTTCTTCATTAAAAGGCCATAAATCTTCTAATGAACCTCCTCCACGAGCTAGAATTAAAACATCTGCAATTTCGTTTTCATTTGCTAATTTTATTGCTTTTGCAATTTTTTCACTTGCTTTTTCCCCTTGTACTGGTACAGGTAAAAGTCTAATATAAACATTAGGATTTCTTCTTGTTGAAACATTTATAATATCTCTTATTACTGCACCTGTTTGAGAAGTTAATACTCCAATTATTCTTGGCATATATGGTATCTTTTTTTTATGGGCTTGGTCAAATAACCCCTCTGCTTCTAATTTGTTTTTTAATTCGTTATACTTTGTATATAAATCGCCTATTCCATCTTCTTGCATTGCTTTACAGTAGATTTGATAAACTCCATCTCTTTCAAATACTGATACAGTTCCTAGTATTCTTACTTTCATTCCATCTTTAGGTACAAAATTCAAATTTGGAGTGTAAGATTTAAACATAATACACTTTATAAGCGAGTTTTCATCTTTTAGCGTAAAATACATATGTCCTGTATAATGATGTTTAAAATTTGAGATTTCACCTTTTACTAAGACATTATTTAAATACTCATCTTCATCAATTTTGCTTTTTATGTATTGATTTAATTTGGTTACTGTTATTGCTTCATATTTCATTTTATTTCCTTCTCACAATATAGATTTATCAAAATTACAATACTATATATTTGTTTTTACAATACTAGCTAGTACCCCATTAACAAATACCTTTGAGTTATCATCCCCATATGTTTTTGCTAATTCTACTGCTTCATTAATTGCAACTTTGAATGGTATATCTGTGTTTTTTAATTCATATATAGCTAATTTTAAAATAACTAAATCAATCTTTGAGATTCTCTCAATAGTCCATTTTTCTGCTAAATTATCTGATATTAGTTTAGATATATTTTCTTTCTCTTTTAATATTCCGTTTATTGTGTTTTTCAAATAATCTATATCTTGTATCTCAGCTATTGAGTTTTCCTCTATATAGGAATTTATTATGTACTCAATATCATCTTTACAAAATTCTAAACTATATAATAATTTGAAAGTTTCTTCTCTTAATTTTGACCTGTTCATTACTTTTTCCCTTCTATTCTTCATCTTCATCATTTTCTTCTACTTTTTGTGGAATATTAATAATATTTTTAATTTTTATATTTATTTCATTTACTTCTAATTCTGTAGCTTCTTTTATAATTTCTTTTATTCTAGATTGTAAGTTTGCATTTAAGTCCTTTATAACTGTATTTTGTAATATTTGTAGTTCTATTAATATTGTAATATCGTTTTTATTATCTATTATTACTTTAGTTCTTGCATCTTGAATATTGTCAAAATTATTGACTACACTATTTGCAAGTCTTTCTATTGTTTCTTTTGAGATTAAAAGTTTTCCATCTTCATTTTCTAATAAAACTCCTTCACCCATTTTTTCTTTTCTTTTTGTTTCTACTAAATCAATTTTATCTCTTGCATTCTTAAAAAACATTGCTTTTATTGATAGTATTATAAATACCACACTTATACCGAATACTATATTATATGCTATATTATTATTTAACATGTCTTTTATTATATATATTATTGTTTCTATTTTAGCCCATCCAAATATTAATAGTATTACTATTATTGATTCTATTAATATTATTAAAGAGTATATGTTTAATATTATTTTATCTATTATCTTCATTTTTGCTATCATTCCTCTCTAAGGTATAAACCTAGGTTGCAAAAGAATTGTTCCCAATTATTTTTCAACCTTTCACCCTCTATAAATTTTTTGGGCACGATTGTTCAGTCGTGCCCCTTTATTTGATTTTATTCTTCTAGTTGGCTTTCTGGTTTTTCTTCTACTTTTGAAATTTTTTCTTGTGGTGTTTGTACACCTTGTACATGTACATTTACAGCTACAACATCTAGTCCTGTCATTTCTTTTACTGATTTTTTTATTCTACTTTGTATCTCAAATGCAACATCTGGTATTCTTGAACCATATTCTACTATAATATTTACATCTATTTTGGTTTCTTTTCCTGCAACTTCTACTTTTATTCCTTTTGCTAAATTTTTCTTACCACTTAAAGCTTCTGTTATTCCTCCTGCAAATCCTTTTGCCATTCCTGCTACACCTTGTACATCTGAAACTGCCACTCCTGCAATTACTGCAACAACTTCCTCTGATATTTCAACTCCTGTATCATTATTTTCTTCTTCGATTTCTACTTCATTTATTATTAATTCTTCTTTCTTTTCTTCTTCATTTTCCATATTATTTATCCTCCTAAAAAATTTATAGTACAAGTATATCAATTTATGCTCAATTTTACAACTATTTTTGAAAATTTTTATTAATTTTGTTTTATATAATCTTTTCTATATTACATTTTTACAATTAATTTATTGAATTTTGATTTTATGTAATTATCTAATTTCTCCATAAATTCATCTGCATTTATTTGTTTTTTTGCAACCATATCTAATCCTTTTTCCCAACTAGCAGTTAATTTTGGATTTAACATATCTGGCATTGCAGTATTTACTACATCATATATTGCTTCTCCTTTTGTTGTTGGTGTTATTATTTGTGTTTTATTATTTATTGCTATGTATTTTATCTTTTCTAATTTTTTCATTATTTCTGCTCGTGTAGCACTTGTGCCTATTCCTGCACCTTTTATTTGTTCACGTAGTTCTTCATCTTCTATTAGTTTTCCTGCATTTTCCATTGCTAAAATTATAGAACCAGAGTTGTATCTTGGTGGTGGATTCGTTTGTGCTTCCTTTATTTCATAATTTAATACATTAATTTTCTGTCCTTTTCTTAGAGTATTTAAAATCTCTAGGTTGTCCTTGTTTTCACTTTTTTCTTCTTCTGATGTATCTTTATTTTTTAAAATTTCTAAATATCCTATTTTTGTACAAACTTTTCCTGATGTTGTAAATTGCTCGTTTTCTACATTTATAGTTACAGATATTTTATTAAATTCTGCTGGTGGAAAAAATATAGCTAAAAATCTTTTTACTATTATTTTATATACTCTTTTTTGGAGATCTGGTAACTTTTCATAATTTTCATATCCTTGCCCTGTTGGAGTTAAAGCATAATGATCTGTAATTTTACTGTCATTTACATATTTAGTTTTTGTTAAATCAGTAGAGTATTTTTCTTCTACCATTTTATTTATATATCCTTGAATTTCATCTTCTTTATACCCTCTTGCTATTCCATTTAAGTTCGTTTTTATTACTTTTGCAACTGCTGTCGACAAAACTCTTGCATCTGTTCTTGGATATGTAACTAATTTTTTCTCATATAAATTTTGAACTATTTCTAGGGTTTCATCTGGTTTTATTTTAAATCTTTTTGTACATTCATTTTGGATTTCTGCAAGGTTAAATAATAATGGTGCATTTTCTTTTATTTTTGATTTTTTTACTTCTTGTACAATTACTTCTTTATCTTTTAAAGAAAGTATAAAGTCTTTTGCATCTTCCTGCTTTTTGAACCCATTGTCATTATATAGCTTTGGAGAATTGTATACTTTCGAGTTTTCTGTGACTTTCCATTCTGCATTAAATGAATTTACTTCATTTTCTCCAAATTTACCAATTATTTTATAATATGGGACTTTTACAAAGTTTCTTATTTCTCTCTCTCTTGATACTATCATTCCTAATACACAAGTCATTACTCGTCCTACTGATATTGAAATTTTTTCTTCGTTTAATTCTTTTGCTATTCTTCTTCCATATATTATTGAGAGAAGTCTTGAAAAGTTTATTCCTATTAGATAATCTTCTTTAGCTCTTAGATATGCTGCATCTGATAAACTATCATATTCTGATAATTCCTTTGCTTCACTTATTCCTCTTTTTATTTCTTCTTCTGTTTGCGAGTCTATCCATACTCTTCTTCTGTTTGGCAATTTTATTCCTGACTCTTGCTCTACTAATCTGTATATGTATTCTCCTTCACGCCCTGAGTCAGTTGATACATATATAGAGTCTACATCTTGTCTAGATAATAATCCTTTTATTATATTAAATTGCTTTTGTACATTTTCTATTATTTCATATTTAAAGTCTTTTGGTATGAAGGGTAATGTGTCTAGTCTCCATAATTTTAACTTTTCATCATATTTTTCAGGGTATGACATTGTTACTAAATGTCCTACACACCATGTTATTATCCATTCTCCTGATTCTAAGTATCCGTCTTTTCTTGCTCCATTTATGTTTAATACTTTTGCAAATTCCATTGCTACTGATGGTTTTTCTGTTATTAGTATCTTTTTTGGCATGTTTGTTGTTCCTTTCCATTTAGAATTCTTTGGAGAGCGGGCGATTAATAATCGCCCCTACATATCGTATTTCCTACAGTTGAATATTTTTTATTTAAGGGCACGTTGGTGTACCGTGCCCCCATTTCTATTCTGTTCTTAGTGCTTCTACTGGATCCTTCTTTGCTACTTCGTAGCAAGAAACCCTGCAAAATTTGTTTTACAAATTTTTCATGGATCAATTTATTACAGTTTTATTCAG
>JAAWHY010000016.1 GCA_022795675.1 Clostridia bacterium | reverse complement strand
GATGAATATGGAAGTAAAAAGTTTATACGATTGTATCGTAAAAGCAAAAAATAATGATAAAGAATGAAGATAATGTACAAGACGCTATACAAAATACTATACTTAATGCATATTTAAATATAGATCAGTTACGAAATACTAAATACTTTAAGTCATGGATTACAAGAATATTAATTAATGAATGCAATAGGATATATAGAAATTCTAAAAAGGATGAACAATTGATAGAAAAGTATTCAACTACCACTGTTGAATATACCTCGAAAACATTAGATTTTGATAGTATTACAGAAATATTAGATGATAGTAAGAAAAAAATATTTGAGCTTTATTATAAGGAAGAATTGACTGTTAAAGAAATTTCCAAAAAATTAAATATGAGTGAAAATACAATAAAATCAGAACTTAGTCGAGGAAGACAAAAAATAAGGAAATCTTTCAAACAAGCATCTCTTATTATCATTATATTATGCTTACTTGTTACAACAAGTGTAATAGCAATAAGTATAATTAGTTATATTAAAAGTTTATTTGATGTAAATAGTGTTGGTGTTAAAAATGATGGAGTATTAATGGCCATAGAAAATCTAGATTGGTATCAGCAAATTGACATGTCATATTTTGATTTGGGGAATGGATATAAAATAAAAATTGAATACATCTTGCTTGATGAAATGAATCTGTATATAGTCTTTGATTTTGAATCGGAAAAAGATATAAGTAAGTTTAATAATATTTCATTATCAGACTTAAAAATTACAAATGAAAACAATAAGTTAATTTGTGATAAAGGTAATATGAACCCTGAACAATTGCAATTAACTATTGGTGATAAATTAATAGAAAAAGATGATAATCATCTAAAATCATTAATATATATGTATACAGATAGTTTTCCAGTTTCTGAGTCATTAAATATAAGTTTTTCAGAAATAACTTTATATACTAAAAATACTATTAATACAATAAATTCAAAAGTGAATTTTAAAATTGACTTATCTGAAAAATTTATAAATAGAGATTATATTTCTTATAGTTCAAATGAAAGCAAAATTAAAAAGGCAATTGTAACCGAAACTGGGTTTTATGCAATAATAGAAACTGATAATCTTGAAACATTGAAAGTTAAGTTATTAGATGAAAATGAAAATATCTATCCATGTTATTTTAACACTCTTTCATCTTATAACCAATCTAATAGTTTTCAATATATAGTAATTGCAGATTTTATTAATACAGAAAATAAAAAGTTAAAATTGATAATTTCTGATAAAGAAATTGAATTAATAAAAGACAGTAACTAAATAAACAATTAAAAATACACACCAAATGCTAAACTTTTTTCTAACATTTGTGTGTATTTTTAATTATTCTTTTAGCTTACTAATGAAAATTGCATATTAATTGTTATTTCTGGATTAGCACCTATAAATGTAAAAGCTACACTGCTACCACCTGCAAGTCCTAAGTAAATATTTTTAAATTCATGAGTTTGTCCATCGGTATAAAAAGTATATGTTTTTGTAACATTTCTATTTGCAATAAATACTTTTAATGTGATTGTTTCATTGTTATTATTAGAAGCAGTTCCTCTAACTGATACATTTAAGAACATTCCTGAACATTGATATGATAAAGTTCTAGTGCCTTTAAATGAAAATGAGGTGTTTTCATATGATAATGTAGAAATTCCCTCATTTGCACTAACAGGAATGTACAAAGAAAATGAGTAACAAGCACATAAAATAATTATTGTGCATATTAACATTTTAACAAAAATTTTTTTCATAAAATTTTCACCTCCTTCATAATGATTTATATAAAAATTATACAATAAAATACCATTTATAAATAAAATGGTAAAACGTGGTAAAAATTTTTATGTTTTTTAGCCTAAGTTTCATTTGCAAAACTTTTCTATTTAACTTATTTTACTTAATACAGTATAAATTACATCTTTTGTAGATGGCCTTTCATCATCAATTATTCCAAAATATTCATTTAGTTTTTTTATGTCACATTCACAATACATACATTCTGTTGCACGTCTTATATTACATCGTATAGTGTTTACCGATTTTTTGTATATATTTGATATTATCGGATAAACATCTTTTTGCAAGTTTTCCATCATTAGCTTTTTATTTCTATATACCTGTAGAATTGTATCTATTAAGTAATTTGTTCCTTTATAATCAGTATTATAATTTATATATTCTAATTCTCTAATAATTGCTTTTCTTTTAATTTCTATATCTTTTTTTTCAACTACTTTATTTATTTTATAAATAATTTCATCTCTATCTGCATCTTGTAATATATAATCTACAACCATACAATTTCTAGAGATATTTTCTATTTGATTAAAGGTATCTGACATTATTATTATAGAATCTTTATACTGTCCCTTTTTATTATTATCTAACTTTTCAAACATTGCATTTAGACTATTTCCAACCATTTTTAAATCTAAGAATATAATATCAATATTTGTGTTATTTAATATATCTATTATCTCTTCATTATTATTACATATCTTCCCTATTCTAATATCATAATTATTAGTGATTATTTCGTTTGTTAGTCTTTTTATTATATTAATGTTTTTTGTGGCTATTAAGATATTTACCATATTAAATCCCCCTTCTCTCTTTATTAGATAAAAGAAGTCTTTAATTGGTTGCATGTTTTTATATTTTTTTAATGGTCTGTCCATTTTTCCAAAAAAGTGGAAAAGAGATTTATTCCCTTTTCCACTTTTTTGTTATATTGCTATTGACATTTCAAAGTTCATTTCGTCTTTTAGTTTTATTATTAGTGTTACTGTTTTGTTTTCTTCTTTTCCTTCTATGTCTTTTAATATTATTGTTTGTACTGAACTTTCTCCATTTTCTTCGTACTGTCCATATTCTACTTCATAGTATGATGGATAATTTTGTTTTATGAAGTTCTCAAATTGTTCTAAAGTACTCCATGTATTGTCTCTAAATGTTGTGTTTAATAAGTTATAGGTTCCTTGGTAATCTTTGTTGTTTACCATTTGTACCCATTTGTTTACATTATAAGCTATTTTTTTCCTATTATTATATCCATTATATGCTTTTATAGCTTTTTCCTGTTCTATTGTATATACATCTAACAATACTTTATAATCTAATACTTTCTCTACATTAAATATATAATAATTTCCATATTGATCTTTACACATGTATTGTGATGTATCTCCTATTCTTTCTACTTCATATCCTTTTATTGACATTTTTAATATATGTGCTTTGTTTTCTGATATATATTTATTGTAATTTTCTAATGAACCAAATCTTTTGTTTTTATATTCTTCATCTAAATAACTATATGAAATTTCTGGTCTTGATAACATTAATCTTTTTTGCAATAAAAAGTATTGTTGACACAAGTACTGGTCTGTAATAGGTTGTAGTATAAAATCATTAATATTATCTTTATTTTCTATTGTAAATTCTTTTCTATCTAATTTTATATCATTTATAGATTTATATTGCTCTGTATTTAATGGAGTTATTGAATATGTTTTATTTGATTCATCTACATTTACTATAAAGTATAGATCTTTCACATAATTATTATCCCAATCCATGCAAAATCCATATATCGCATATTTTGTCATGTTTTTAAGAAATGTATAATTCATTTTTAGAGGTATAAATATTAAATTTTCTTCTACTTTATCAATATAGTTAAATACATTACTGGTGGTTATAGAGTTTTCGTCTATATATTCTTTACTTAAAAGATTACATATACCTTCTGCTATCTCATTATTAGTAACTATTTGTTTATCCTCATTGTCATAATAACTAGAGTTTTTTAAATTTATTGTATTTAAGTAACCTTGTATACAATTTTGAACTGAAAAGAAACTTATATTATCAGTTACTGGTTCTACAGTAATTTCATTTAAATTGATGTCTTCTCCTACATCTCCCTCTCCATTCTCCTCCACCGGCACATCACTATTTTTTAGCATAAATAGTAATGCACCAGTTATAATCATACATAATATTAAAATAATTATTATGGCAATTATAATTTTTTTCATATTTTGTTCACTCTCCTATTTATTTTGTCTTTCCTTATATTTTTATCTTCCAATAAATCTGTAAACATACATATATTTAGATGGATTATCTTGATATACTTCAATTTGCCTAGCTCTAGGTAATTTAGCTGATCTTGCAGCAACATAATTTCCATTTCCTAAATATATTGTAACATGCCCTTCTTTATTGTTTCTTCTCCATAATACATCCCCTGGTTTTAACATTACACTTGATGCTGGACCAACTTTATATCGCTCATAATTATAATAGTCTAGAGTAGTATTTGGTACAGTCATATTAAAGTAGTTTTTATATAGTCTACGTACTAAACTTGAACAATCATAGTAGAATTCTGAATCTCTTAAGTCTTGACTGTATCCATATCTATTATCATTAGCTATTCTTATTGCTTCATTTAACATGCTATACATTTTTTGTTTTTCTTCTCCTGTTAATCCTATATTTCCAATGTAATTACCACTTTGTGTATAATTTTTATATTTCTCATAATATTCTCTAGCATATTTCTTTCTATTTCCTAGAGCCTCATCCCCTGCTCTTTCAAATACTTTACAGAAGGCTACTGCTGCATCTTCTGGAGTTCTAGCGTTTAGCCAAGATGAATATGAATATCCTTGACGATTTCTACCCATTTGGAAAGTAGCACAACCATCTGCTCCTCCACTTTGAGAAATTTCGCCAAGTAAATAAAGTATTTGGACACTTGAATCGCTTATACTTGCGGATTTTACAGTTTTTGCAAATCTATATAATCCTTCTTTTCTTCCTGAAGATGTCCATTGTGCTAGACCATAACCCGCACTATCTTTAATAAATCTAGTAGCATTATATGATCCATTATCTACTGCTGCTGTATATTCTTCATCACTCATACCTAATATACGTTCATAACTATTTTGCAAATTATTTGTTCTAATTCCAGATTCTTGATATAAATTTCCCATTACGCCTGCTGCAGCTTCTGGAGAATATCCTGTATTAATTAATGCAAACCATACTTGTTCTTCTACTGAACCTCCTGAACCACCTATACCGCCTATACCGCCTATACCGCCTATACCGCCTGAGCCTCCGCCGCCTATAAGATCATCTACTATCTGTATAGGATATATTTCTCCAAAGTCAAAAGAGGTAACTCCAAACTTTATACCAGTTGCACAGTATAACAGATATTTTGTAATCTCAATCATATTGACTGTATCTGAATTACTTTCAATAATTGTAAATAACCATGATTCTACACCTGTTATATTTGCCATTGCACATTGTGATTTTAAATATAGTGTGCAGAAGTTTGGATATCCTTCATCTCCTTCTTTTAATTTTGGATCAGTTTTCTCTTTTACTATTGGATCTCCATTTAATGTATACTTATATTGAATCATATGGTAAAAACTTGTAAATGTACGTTGAGTATATATATGCCAAGTCATTATATCTTTCTTTTTTTGTTTTTCAGTAACTTCAGATTTTGTTACATTACCCGCTTCATCAAATTCTAGAGGCACTTCTGTTCTACTGGTTGTTTCCCATTCTCCTTCTGTTAGAACCTTTTCCTTTTCAATAGGTTCTAAATACTCTATTTGTTTCTCTTCTGGTTCATCTACTACTTCATATGTATATGTAACAGAATAATCCATATACCATATCTGTAAATCTGTAACAGTTACAACAATCGCATTTGAATATGTTTTTGTATAGTTTATCTCATATTTATGTATTGTACTTACTCTTTTTGGTTCACTCCAAGATCCTATATTTAAGTCTTCAACACTTCCGTCAACTAATGTTCTTGTTGAAGTTCTAGTTTGTTGCCATAAATTATCATTATAAGCGTCTATTGTTGTTTCTTCTATTTCTGTTAAATTATCATATACACTTATTACTATTTTACTATCTAATACAATGTCTGCAAAATCGCTGATAAAGTCTTCATCACGTCCAGTAACCAAAAAAGCCCATAAATAGTTAAATGGCATGGTATATTTTGATATTGAAGATTTATAATTAACAATATGTGCAAAATATTCATACTCAATTTTTTCTTCTGCATCATTTAAAAATGTTCTATCTTTATCAGAATAGTCTACTTGTGCATCTCTTCCTGGATATTCTGTTTCATATTCTCCACTTATATTTCTTGTTATTATCTCACTCCAGTTTGCTACAATTAAATTTCCATGTGTATCTACTGAAAAATAATTTAATATTTTATCTCTTGCAGATTTCATAACACTTTCAGATACTCCGCCTTCTCCATTTGCTTGATTAATAATTCCATATAATGTATTTCCATTTACTACATCTTCCTCTCCAAGAGGCATATATTCTAAAAGCTGTTCAGTACCATCACTTTTATGTCTATTAAATTGTATAACACCTTGAAATTCGCCATCTGGAACCTCTGTCCCTATTGCAGATTTTGTTCTTAAGTCAGGATATCGTGTTATATATTCAGCCTTAATCATCTTTTTCAAATATTCGTGTACTTTGCCTTTACTTAAATAAGCATTTAATCTTCCTTCATATTTATTAAGGTCTTCTATAATACCATCTACTAACTCATCTAAATCAACATCTAATGCATATCCTCCACTCATTGATTGTTTTGTTTTTAAATCTATTGAGTCATCAGTATATCCAGATAATGCTGATTCATCAATATGACTTCTTACAGTAGCTGGAACATTATTAATTTTATCAGCATCATATACACCATCATCTATTGTTATTTGATAATGAGAAGCACAAAAAAGTATTAGAGTTATAATACATATTATAACTAATGTAATTTTTATCATACGTTTTTTATGATTTAATATATATCTTAGTACTTTTCCCATATTACTTCCCTTTCTATATATTGTTCTACCTATATTTTATCTTTTATACACTAACTGTTATTTTTGTAAATTTATTATAATTATTTTTATCAAGTGTTTCATTGTATTCATCAAAATCCATTATTATATTTTTAAATACTAAATACCTCATTACTCTTGTATTAGAATAACTATTTGAAAATTTAAAAGTATATTTTTTGTTTTCTCTTGGTATTAGCTTTAAATTACTATATATTATCTCACCTGTATTTACATATTCTTCGACATTATTTTCATCTAATAAATATATAGTATCTGTTCTTTTTCCATTATCTAATAAAATAGTCTTGTCTGTTGTATTTTGAATTCTTACAGTATATTCTGAATAATCCATAAATGTTTCTTTACTTTCGATATTTACTGTAATTCCATTAACAGTAGTATTTTTGTTTATAGATGTTCTTCCAATATAATTATTAATATTTAATTTATATTCTGAGTCTTTTTCTACCACAGTTACATATTCTTGAAGATATGAAGAATTTGAACTTACTTTTCCTGTGGTTAAAGCATCTTCTGTTAGTTTTAATTTATATGTATTTCCAAGCCAATTCTGAATACTATATGTTTTATAAGTTTTAAATACATTGTTATAATATTTATTTTTAAAACTCTCTAAACTTGGAAATACTTCTTCTTTGCATTCATCTGTTAATAATTTGTAAGCATTTTCTACTTGTCCTTCATTACAGTATTTTATAAAAGTATCAATTGTTAATGTATGTTTTTCTAAATTTCTGTTCACAGAATTAGATCCACTTATTAATGAAGTTGTACCTTCTAGTTTTCCACTTATCTCATTATTTATTGTATTTTGAGTGATGGATGACTTATCAGATGAATTATTGTTTTTGTTTTTATTAAAGTTATTTACTATTTGTATAAAGAATATAATAGCTAATATTACTAATATTCCAATCCATATTTTTTCTTTATTTTCATGATACCATCTTCTTAATCCAAACATATTATATATCCTTTCTTAAATTCTTTTGTATTTCTCGCTTTTAGCCATAATACAATTATATCATATTTTAAAGCATTTTTCTACATTTTTTGTCAAATTACATGTAATTTTGCACATATTTTTACGTCCCCAATGTGCACGTCCCCAATGTGCAAAAAATAATATAGTAGGACATTCTCCTACTATATTATTTTTTTAAATAATTTATTAGCTTTTTTATATATAAAAATTTCCATTCCTATTACTATTATGCTAAATACTACCATTTCTATTAATATAGCTACATTTAGGCTTAGTTCTTTTGTTATTTCATTTAAATACCATATTATAAAACACATTACTACTGTTAAAATGTATTGAAATAATTTATTATCATTTTGTTTTATAACGGTAATTTCATTTTCATAGTTTAATCTAGGTCTTGCTAAATCTAAAAATAATAAGATATTACTATTAATTATATTTAACAACATTGCTATAATAAACATAAGTAAAATGTATAAATTATTAATTGTAGGTATTAGACAATGTATAGTTCCTAAAATTACAGCTATAATTATTGTATTAATAATTATTTGGGGCATATTTTTTAACCTAAATTGTGTATTAAACTTTATTGGTATATATTTAAAAAATGTTGCGTTTTTACCATATCTTGAAATAGCGGTTAAAGAAAGTGATGATAGTGTAAATATTACTTGAATTATTCCTATGATTAGTGAGAAAGCGCCAAATCCAAAAGTTAGAACATTAAATATATCATCCTCTACTACCTCGTTTATAGCTTGTATAATTATAGGGAATAATGTAGTAGTAATAAATACAATTACTATTAATACTATTAGTATATTATAAATATAGTGAATAAAATATGTTGGACTCTTAATTATTGATTTTATTTCATTTCTTAAATAAGCATATATCTTATTCCTTACTTTGCACTTTTTGTATAAATTAACTTTTTTATTCTTTTTCTTATTAAATACAGATAAATTCCATAATACATCTTTTATATATGTAAGTTTTCCTATAATTAAGAAAACTATTAATGCTAATAAATCTAATGCTAAAATTTCTAATATATATATAATAGATTTATAATTAACATCTGATAATGCGTTTACACCTATTTGTGTAACAATGAAATATTTATTTGTGTTTCTTATAGTTTGTACAATAGGTGTTAGTTCTTCTATTTCCTCTGCTTCTCTCCTATAGTTTTCTTCGTTATATACTTCATTTTCTACTATTGCTGTATCATTTAGATTATCTATTCCAATGTTTAAAACATTTGTTAATGGCATAAATATAATAAGAGTCATTGTTAAAATTACTATATTTTGATATAAATATTTGTTTTTTATGAATCTAAATATTTTCATTACAAATATCATTATAATAGAAACTGTTGTGGATAAAAATATTGATACTGTTGCTAGTACTATTACTGCTAATGGATAAAAGTAAATATTCTGTAATGTCCTTACACCATAGATTAATATTGAAGGCAATGCAATTATTGCTTCACCTATAAATATAATTATTATCATTACTGAGAACTTAGTAATTAGTAATTTTATACTAGGTATTGGCAAACTTAAGTAGTTTTCTATATCTTTAGAAAAATATAGGGTGCTTACTACTAATAATATAGTTTGAAACATAACTAATACTTGTAAAACTAGAAAAAATATTTCTAGAAAAGCATTGGAAGCACCAACTTCTTTTAATAAGTTTATAGCTATATAACTCAAATATATTACTACAATGAGTACTATTCCTATTATCCAAACCTTCATAGATTTCTTGTTTAGTTTTTTAGTATCAGCATCTATTATTCCATTTGTATCATAAGAGGTTTTTAACATAGTTTTTAATAGATTGATTGTTCTATTTTTCTTCATCATTTTTTGTAATCTCCATAAATAATTCCTCTAAGGAAGCTTCTTCTCCGAATCTTTTTTTCATTTCTTCATAAGTTCCTACAAAAATTATTTTTCCTTTATTTATAATTCCTATCCTATCACATAATCTTTCTGCGACCTCTAAAACATGTGTTGAGAAAAATACACATTTACCATTTTTTACATGTTCTCTCATCATATTCTTTAAGTTAAAGGATGATTTTGGGTCAAGTCCTGTTAATGGTTCATCTAAAATCCAGTTTTGTGGATTGTGTAATAATACTCCACTTATAATTATTTTTTGTCGCATTCCATGTGAATAGCTTTCTATTTTATCTTCTAAAGCATCATATATCTCAAATTCTTTTGTTATTTTTTCTATCTTCTTAAGCCTTTCTTTTTCATTTACTTCATATATGTCTGCAATAAAATTTAGATATTCTATACCAGTTAATTTTAGAAATATATTGGGGTCATCTGGCACAAATCCAAATCTTTTTTTTGCTTGTACAGGGTTCTTTTTTATGCTTTTATTATCAATTAAAATGTTTCCTTCATCTATGTCTAAAATTCCTGTCATCATTTTAATTGTTGTTGTTTTTCCTGCCCCATTTGGTCCTATAAAGCCAAAAATCTCTCCATCATTTATTCTTAAATTAATATTTTCTACAACATTTGAGTTATTTCTATATGCTTTTGAAACATTTATTAAATCTATCATCTATGGTTCTCCTTATTTATATTGTATTCTCTATTTTTTGTGCATATTGTTATAAAATACATTCCTTCTTCTGCATAATCATAATCTTTTAATCGGATATTTTTTCTAGTGGGCAATTTATTCTTCATACATGTTCCTTTCTGCCCCCTTAAATATTATATTCTAAATTTTATTAATTTTCAATATATTTTAATTGATTTTAAAATAGCGGACGAGCAATGCTCGCCCCTACAATATCTCTATAATTTTGAGTATTTAAATGTTACAAAATTACAATATTTCATAAATTTGACCTGATTTTTTCGAAAAAAATAGAGCACATTATGTACTCTATTTTATCTTTATATGTGTAAGTCTTTATACATTTTTATTAATAACTCTTTTGTTGTTGTTGATACGTCTTGATTTTCTAATGCTTTTTCTGCATCCCCCTTGCTTTTTCCTTCTTCTTTCATTCTATGTAGCATTTTTGATAACTCTACAACTTTATTTTTATCGGCTGAATCCGCTCCTTTATATACTTTTGCTATAAGTACCATATTTCTATCATCATTTATTTTAAGTGCTTTACAAGCTTCTGCTAAAGCTATTGCCTCAGCTTCTGATACATTTGCATTTTTCATTACAGTTTCTGCTTCGCTAGTTAAATTTTTTGATGATTGAGTAGTTTTTTCAGAATTTGATGGTGTTCTACTTCCCCTTGAACTTCTTGATGGTGATCCTGTCGCAATATTTACACTATCTATTGCAGTACTAACACCTGTTTCAATTGCTCCTTGTCCATCTCCTCCAAGCAGTCCTGTTGCTACATCTATTACTCCAGACACTGCTGTACCTACGGTATTTGCAGTTCTACCAACTACCTTTTCTGCTCCAGCAACAATTTCACGTGCTTTTGTAGCTTCATATTGTTCAGGTTCTCTTTCTTCATTATTTGATGTCTGATTATTATTTCCTTGTGCATCTTGTGAATTTGTATTATTGCTTGCATTATTATTTGTTCCTGTATTGCTTGTATTGTTATTTCCTCCTGCACTTCCTAAGCTATTATTTCCACCTGCATTTCCTGAGTTATTATTTCCTCCTGCATTATTATTTGTTCCTATATTGCTTGTATTGTTATTTGTTCCTGCATTTCCTGTATTATTATTTGTTCCTGTATTGCTTACATTTATATTATTATCTGGTATATTTCCTACATTTATATTATTGTTTGTATTATCAAACGTTTCTGTTCTTACATTAGGTTCATCTAAGCTTGGTATATTGCTTACATTTATATTACTGTCTGGTATACTTCCTGTGCTTACATTATTGCTTGCACTCATGTCATTACCTATCATTGTTTTTAAATCTTGTGTATCTACATTATTTGTTTCTATATTATTTGGAATTTTCGCACTTCTACTTCTACCACCATCTAGTACTGTCATTTCAGGCCTTTCTTCTGATGAAGGTAGTGGTTCATTTGGATTTGTCCAAACATTTAATTGATCATTTACACTTGATGTATCACTTTTTATTTTGCTTCTAACACTAGTATCATCTGGTATTGCTTGTGGATTTCCTAAATTTCTATATGAGTTTACATTATTAGAATTACTTCCTAATTGTGATGCCCTACTACTATTTCCTCCCCTCAAATGCTCTCTTGATGTACCTTCTAGTGAATTGTCGAATTCCATTGTTCTATCAGCTCCAACATTAATAGATCTAGCTTCGCTACCCGCAGCCATTGCGACAGACATTGGAGGGTTATAATCTGGAGTATCTTCTCTTTCTAAACGTAATTTTCCATTATCTTTATTTCTATATATTTTTCTTTCGCCATCAGATTTTATAACTTCTTCATTAAAATCTGAATTTAATAAAGGCTTTGAATTAGCTTCTTCTAATACATCTTGTGAATTAAATGTATCAAAGTCAATATTTGTAACATTTCCATTTAATTCATCTAGCATATCTAATGTCTCTGGCTCTAAAAAACTTGGTTGCTCACGAGCGTCTTCTAAAGCTTCATCTTGTTCCATATCCATATCTATTACATCGTTTTCTGCATTTAAAGCTGCTGCTCCTGCTTCTACATCATCATCCTTCATTTCTAATCTAAGCGGATCATTTTCTGGTAATATTGCTTCTTCAGATGAATCTGGATCTTCTAATGGCTCACTACTAACTTCTCTATCTGGCACATCTATAATATCTTCAGGATCGTATGCATTTCTATTTCTTTGTTCATCTGTGTTAAATTGTGTTTCATTATCTTCTTCTCCTGATAATATTTCTATTGGTTCTTCTACTGGCATATTTTGTTCACGAGGCTTTTTATTAGCTTCTTCTATCTCTTCAGAACCATTACGATAATTTTCATATGCACCAACTAATCCACGTGCTCCTCTTGATGCTGCTCGTCCTATTCCCTTAGCTACTGATGCTGTAGTTCTTTCAGCTGTTTTAATTGCTCTATTTGTATCTTGTAATGCTTTTCCTATTCCGCCAATTCTTGTGTCTTGAATTCCAAGCATATCCTTTAATAGTTTTTCAACAACTAATATACCTACTAGTGCTATAATTACATATATTGGGCTATTAATTGCTGCCTCCATTGCACTTCCAACAAATATTGTATATAAAAATAAATGAAATGGTTGCATTATCAAGTTTCCCATATATTCTTTAAACCAAAGATTTAATGTTTGTGCTCTTGAACCACCTATTCTATTTATAGGATACCTTACTCCTATTATTGGTGCAAACATTGTAAGTGCTGCCATATAAAATACCCTTTTACCATATAACAATACAAAGGCTATAGTTAAAATTACAAACATAATATATACAAGAGCCCATCCTATATAATTCCAGTTTTCATTGGTTCTTTCTCCATCTTCATCTACATCATATATCTCTTGACACATATATCTTGCTTGTTCTGTAAAAGAAGAACATTGAATTGTAACTACATACTCATCACCATAATTTACAAAAGGAAGTTTATCAGCAACTTTTTGCCACCATGATGGTTCAGAAGTAAGAGTTACGTTAGGATAACCTGCATCTTCTAATGCTTTATATATTTTTTCCCCTGTTACTGTTATAGCACCACCATAAACTGAGCCATCTGATCCTGAATTTTGCTCAGCTATTCCTTTTAATTCCCCTTCTGACATATTTTCAGCATTTCCACCGCTTACAACTTGTACATCGTCTGTTGCTGTGGCAATACCTTCTGCTATCATATCAACCAATGTTACTGAAATTGACATAATAAAATGAGCCGAAACAATCAGTATCATTCCAACAAGACAGTTTACAAAGTTTTCTTTGTATCTAGATTTTTCCTTTGGAGATAATGCAATTAGTGCTCTTATTGCTACATATATCATTACAATAAGCATAGCTACTAAGCATATATCTCTAACAGTAACATATACCTGTGAAACTATATTTCTCATTGTTGCTATTAGTGAATTAGCATTTTGTCCGCTATTTGCATTGACATCTTTAAAAAAATTTATACTGAAAAATCCTATCTCATTTTTTAATATAGATTCTGGTGATATACCAATATTTGCATATACAAATGAATTTCCAAACATAACTTGTCCCATAGCATGAACTATTGGATATAATTTCTTTACCACAATTACTCCTGCCGCAGTGCCGTACAGCGCAAGTTACACCTACTCCTATAGAAGTTGCTGCTACAAAAGATCCTACAACAGGTAATGCAAATATACCTCCAATGATTAAACCTGCTACTAGTACAACACCTAATGTACATAATACAACTTTCTTTATTGTACTTAAGATTCCTCCCTCGTCAGTTAAATCAATATACAGAAATGAAGTTTCCATCGATAATAACGCACTTTGCAGTATGTTTATTACACCATCTGCTAAATAAACTACTAAGTTAACTATTGGTCTAAGTAATGTTCCTCCTAGTTGTCCTACTGCTTCTGCTGCTGCAACTGGTTCAGCCATTGCAAATTCAAATACTAATATTATAACTATAACTAGCGCTATTTTTGCTATTAAACTCTTTGATAAAAATCGTTTTTTCATTTTTCTATCATTCCTTCCTTTATTGCTCTTCATTCCTTTTCGCTAGTTGATTTAGATTTGTTTCTACGAACTCAAATTCTTTTCTCGTTGGTTTTATTTTTAATATTGCTGTGTCTTGTCCTACTTTAAGTAACCCTTCTCCTCTTTGGCAAGTTACTAAGAAATTAGCTTCTCCTTCTGATAGTTTAAATACCTCTTTTAAATATTGGATTTCTGATTTATCTTGGGCTAAGAATAATTTTGTATCTGATGATGTTAGTACTGCCTGTGCTTCTGCTTTTTCATAAAAATCTTGGAATCTTTGTGAAATTATCGCAAGTGATACATTTCTTTTTCTAGCACGTCTTGCCATTTTATTTAAGAAATCTACCGCTTCATCAAATGGAAGTAACATCCATGCCTCATCTACTATAACTCTTTTTCTTCCTGCTTTTTTTCTATCTTCACTGTTTTTCTTAACATATTTTTCCCATATCCAAGACATTAGAATTTGCTGTGCAAGTGGTCTTGCAAATCTTTCCTCTAATTGTGATATATCTAGATTTATAAATGGTACCCCATCTAATAATTCAAAGGTTGATTGTCCATCAAAATATGCCATTTGCCCATTATATTCTCTTACATATTGTTTCATAACTTTTAATAAATAACTATAATGATTATTATATGTACTTATTGTATTTTCTCTAGCTTTTCTCTCTAGACTTCTATACCAAGATCCTATTGTTGGCATAGGCTTCCTTTCTTTTGCTAACATATCTCCTCTTGCAATTCCTGTTTGTGAAACTTGATATAAACTATTTGGATCACTATTTATTCCTAATTTTTCATATTCTTCACTAACTAATTCTGCAATTAATTGTTTTGTAAGCTCATTTACCTCTTGGCTTCTTGTACTTCCTTTTGCCATTGTAAGCAATGCTTGTGTTACGTCTTCTACTTTATTTTCAACACTAAGCACTACTCTTTCTTTTCCTGTAATTTCATCCTTTACTTTTTCAGGCTCTATATCAAATAGATTTATTACAGTTTTTGAGGTTGGACTAATAACTACATTTATTCCACCTAAAGACTCTGCCACAATTGTATACTCGCCTTCAGCATCTAATGCCAAACTTTCTATTCCCATAAGTACAGAAGACCTTGATATTAAAGTTTTCATTGTAACTGATTTTCCTGCACCAGATTTAGCAAATATAACCATGTTATAATTTGTTAAACTGTTATGGAAGTTATCAAATAAAATTGGTACTCCTGTCTGTTTATTAAATCCTATTGGTACTCCTGTGGCATGTCCTACCTCTGATGTTGTAAATGGAAACACTGTTCCCATAGAATTTCTATCAAAAGTATGCATTCTTCTAATTTTATCATTCATAAGTGGTAAATTAGATTGAAAGGCTTCTTCTTGCAATCCCCATGCACTCTTAATTCCAACTAATGTTTTTGACATTGCTGTTGAAAGTAATTTTGTATATCTATCTAAATCTTCTTTACTATAAGCAAATATTGTTGCGACTACTGAGGCTTCATATAGTTTGTTAAAACCTGCAGCTATTTCATCTCTGAAATGTTCTGCTTCAGATTTTTTTTGTGCAATTATACTTTCCCTATTTATATTTCCCCTATCAGTAGCAGTAATTCTTTCTACTTCTAATTCATTAATTACTTTATTTAATTCATTTTGTGATTGTGCTTCTGCTATTGGTCTTATATATACAGAAGTATTTATATCTCCAAATAAATACATTTCTCTAAATAATTCTGGAAATGATGCCATTCTTGGTAATGATGATACGAAAAAACTTCTTGCATATCTTTTTGCATTTGATATTATTTCTAAATTGTCTATATCTCTAGCATCTATTCCTGAGGGTGCTATTAGTTCTTTTATATTTTTCTTTCTTAACAAAGTACTTCTTTTTTGTCTATTTTCTTCCTGTAGCTCTTCTGCCTTTTTTTGCTTTTTCCTCATTTGCTTTTTCCTCCTTTTGTGTCTGTTTCTCATCTATCTTTTCAATAGACTTTTTTGCTAATTCCTTTCCTAGTCTTCCTTCGCTTTCAGATATCATATTTTTTGCCATTTCATCTACTAAAGTATCCATTTGACTTTCTTTTTCTTTTATTTCTCTTTCCTTTTTAGTTTCTAAAACCACATCTCTTATTACACTATTTGCAAGTATTGTTGCTCTTTCATTTATAACTATATCTAGTTCTTTCATCTTTTTATCTAATACATCTTGTGAAGTTGTATACAATTCATTATATCCTGAACGTATAGCTTTTTCTAATTCATAGCTTTCTGACTCGTCTCTATTATAGGCAACATATAATAATTCTGCTAATTCTCTTGAATTTAATATTTTTGCATTTATACTACAAGAACCTAAAGACTGAATCATTGATTGACAGTTAGTATATAATTCTGAAAATGCTAGTCCCTTTATTTCTTCTTTGTCATATTTTCCAATAGTAATGTCTTCTGCATAATATGGAACTACTATGTAATAATATTTTCTTAATATGTTACTATTTAAACTCATTTTCTCTGTAGCATTTACTATGTCAACACCATACTCATATAAGTTTCTTTGTTTTACAATCTCATATTGTAATCGTTGAATTTCTGTTGGATTTATATGTTCTCTTGAATGTAAAATTTCATCATATCTTGCATTCATTTGCTCAAGTTTTCTTTTTGTTTCTTCTACTTTTTCTTTATAGTTATTTAAACTGCTGTTTAAATTTACCTTTCTAGTTTGTGTATATATCTGTATAGCATGTCTTAAGGTATTTAAGAATTGAATAAAACCTTGTTCTACACTTGCTTTTTCTAATCCAGACATCAAATCATAATTTATTCCTTGACATTCAATAACCATTAAGTATTTAAATCCCTCTTTTTGAATTATCATATTATCTTCTATTTTATCAAATTCCATGAAATCAAAAACTGATTGTTGATTATATTGCGAAGCTTGAGCATTTTTTCTTTCTTTTTTTACCGCCTCATCTTTTTTATTAGCTGTATTTCTATTCTTTTTCGATCTTTTTATTAGTATGATCATTAATATGACTACTAAAACTGCAAGAATTACTCCCATTATCATTAATAGACTTTGTAATAAACTAGTTAATTGATCATTGTTCATTTCTTATATCATTCCTTTCTTAAGTACAAATTAATTTGGAAAATATTGTTCCTATTATTTTTCTACATTTGTATCTTCTTTATAATTATCTAAAATATTTTCTTTATATATATATACTTTTCCATGTTTCATTTTAAATAAAAACCATCTTTTAATTACTTCATCTATCTTTTCTCCACCTGTTTTTCTAGTAATCTCCAAGCTATTTGTATTTGGAACTTTTAACGTAGCTATGCAATATCCAAGTCCTCCAAATATAAGTATAAGTGGTATAAATGCTTTGTTTATTCCTATCATTTTAAATATAAAGTTAATAAGAAATCCTATAAAAGCTCCTATTCCTGCATATATTAATGATTTTATTGAAAATATGTAAAGAATTTTTGCTTCTCCTCCATATTCTCTTGGTAAATAATATGATTTCATTATATCTCATCTTCCTTTCTCTTGCTTAAATACAAGAAAATATCTTTTGTATCATATTGATATAATAATACTTCTTATATTATATCATATAACGTGCATAATTTGTATTTTTTTTGTGCTTTTTTTAGAATTTTAATATTTTTGTAATGTTTTTGTAATGTTTTTGTAATATTTGGGGGAAATGGAAAATGGGACAGAGATAAATTTGTGTTTGTAGGGAGGATTATATGTTTAAAAATTTATACAAAATTATAAATATATATTGTAGGGGCGATTATTAATCGCCCGCCCTTCGAAGAAC
>JAAWHY010000015.1 GCA_022795675.1 Clostridia bacterium | reverse complement strand
ATTACACAGATTAACATAAGCATGACAATTAAAGGAATAATTACATGAAACTTTTTAGTTTTGCTTGCTATTTCAGGTTTCCTTTCTTTTTGATTTTGTTGATTTGGTATCATAATGAGTTCCTCCTTTTATAATACATCGATATATCTATATCTTTTTGTTTTGCAAAGTTTAATTATTATTAAATTAAAGTTTTTGTTTTTGAAATAGTTCCTTAAAAAATAATTGCATATTGTGCGGTTTTGTTTTACATTTCAATAATACACACTTTTTATACAATTAGATTATACAAACTTAAAAATTGCATGTAAATACCTATTTTATCCATTAAACAACAAAAAATCGGCTTTTATTACGGATTTTCTTGTTTATTCATTGTATTATTTATTCGTTAAATTTATGTTTCTTTTTTGTAATATTTTGTCGATTTTCTTAGGGATTATGGGGATTCATCAATTTTAAAAAGCAAACTTGATTATTATTTATGATTATGTTAAAATTTCCTTAAATATCGGATGCACACTGTGTGTCCCTATAATCTAATGTAAAGGATGGCATTTGTTTTAATTCCGAAATGTAAAAGAAATATGCTCCTACACAATGTTGGAAATTTTATAAAGGTGGGTTAAGTTTGAAAAATAATCAGCATCTTGCGTCGTTAAACTTCATTTGAAATCAAATCAACGTACAAAAGTACGCCTCATTGATTTCAAACTTGTTTGCCTAGCAATATACTAATTCTTTTTTAAACTTGGTTTGTGCCTTAGAAAGGAATGATAAGTATATATGAAAGATTTAATTAAGTTAGAAAGGTCAAGTATAAAGTATTTACATATATTTGTGATAATATTAGGAAGTATCTTTATAGCTTTATCTATTTTCCATTCAAATTTATGGTTTGATGAAAGTTATTCTGTTGGAATTGCTAACCATAGTTTTAAGGATATTTGGATTATTGGTGGAAGTGATGTTCATCCTGTTTTTTATTATTTTGCATTACATGTTTTGAATTTAATATTTGGTAATAATATATTGATTTATAGAGTATTTTCTATGTTGTGTACTGTTATATTAGGTATAATAGGTTTTACTCATATTAGAAAAGATTTTGGAGAAAAGCCTCGGATTGATTTTTTCTTTTCTAGTCTTTTTCTTTCCTGTAAGTTTAGTGTATGCTGGAGAAATTAGAATGTATTCTTTGGCTATGCTTTTGGTGACATTGACTGCTGTTTATGCATATAGGATATATATTGGTCAAAACGAACATCGGGCACAGTGGTGTCACGAGTCTCGGGTATTCCCGCAAACGGTGCCCCTACACATACAAATGATTGTGTGAATATTAAAAATTGGATTATTTTTGCGATTTGTAGCTTGGCAGGTGCATATACTCACTATTACGCTCTTATGGCTAGTGGTTTGATTAATCTATTTTTATTAGTCGGTCTTATTGTTAATTGTATTAAGAACGGAGAGCAACGGGCACAGTGGTGTCATCTCTAACAGGTATTCCCGCAAACGGTGCCCCTACAATGAAATTGTTATTGCAGGATAAGAATATTATTGCTTTTATTGTATCTGCAGTGCTTCAAGTTGCATTATATATTCCTTGGCTTTTGTCTTTACTTACTCAGATGAATCAGGTTTCTAATGGTTTTTGGATTGGTATTCATTTTCCTGATACAATTATTGAGTTGTTTACTTTCCAATTTACTGGAAATTTAGGTGGTTCTCATTATGTGAGTGTTCCTATTGCTATTGCTTGGAGTTTAGCTGTGACTGTTTATATGTTTGTATTATATTTTAAAAATAGTAATAATGTTATTTCTGAAACGGACGCCCAAAGGGCTCCCCTACAAAATAAGAATAATTGTAAGGATTGTGGGCAGACGCAAGGCCTGCCCCTACAACAAAAAAGGTTTTCACATATAAAGAATGTTAGTCCTGCAATTATAGCATTAATATTATTCTTAGGTGTAGCAATTGCAGCTTGCCTAGTTTCTCTTATAATTTGGAGACCTATTATTTATGCAAGATATATGCTTTGTGTTATGGGCTTGTTTATATTCTTCTTGGCTTATACTATGGGAACAAAAGTGGCTTCGCCACATGGACGCCTTTGGATTAGCGAAGCCGCCCCTACAAAAAATGTAAACGGTCGCAATAATATTAATTCAAAAACGGACGCCCAAAGGGCGCCCCTACAACAAAAATTGATTAAATATATGAATTTATTAGTGTGTATGACTTCTATGATTATATCTTTATATATTAATATAAATTTTATTAATACTAATTATGATGAGAGTAATGCAAAACCAATAGATTTTGTTAAAGAAGATATTCAAGATGATGATATTATATTATTAAATAATCACCTTAATGGTTTTGTTATTTCTGTTAATTTTCCTGATAATATAGCTTATTTCTATGATGAGGAAAATTGGAATTGCGAAAAGGCTTATAGGGCATTTTCATCTGATTTTAGAACTGTTTATGATTTAGATTTTCTTGAAGATTTCTCTGGCAGAATTTGGGTTACAAATGATTCTGTTTTACAACAGATACAAGACAAGTATGATGTTGATTTGATTAAACATGAGAGTTTCGAAACAAAATATAGAGATTATGATTACTCTATTTCATTGGTTGAAAAATAAATTAAGAAAATGCACATCGGGGACGTAAAAAAATGTGCACATCTGAGATGCGCACATTTTTTTACGTCCCCGATGTGCATTTTCTGCATTCGTGGCATACAAAATATATTACTTGGTATTTTTTTGATAGTTCTTGTACTACTTGTTTTGCTTTTTCTATTTTTTCTTCGTCTAAGTTTACAAACGGATCATCTAAGATTATAAATGGATTTTCGTTCTCAAATAACGCTTCTATTAAGGCAAGTCTCATACAAATTCCGATTAAATCTCTATATCCAGTACTTAAGTAGTCTATTTCCTTTTTCTCTCCATATTCCTCTATTTTTACATTTAGTTTTATATCGATGTTAGTGTCTAGTTTATCACTATTTAATATGTTTAAATATTTCTCAAATCCTTGTGTCATTCCTTTTAAGTAATGTGATGAAAATTTCTCTTTTGCTTGTGATAAATACATTCGTGTTTTGTCTAATATATTATATTTATAGTTCATTTCTCGTAATTCTTGCTCTAAATTTTCTATTTCGTTTTCTATTTCTTCAGTTGAAATTTCTGTGTTTATTAGTCTATTCATTTCATTTTCATCATAACTTTTTTGATTTATTAGTTCTGTAATTTGCCTAGATAATAACTCATTTTCTTTTATTATTTCTTCTTTATTTGTTTTGTAATTATTTTCTTTTGAAGCTGTATTGCTAGGGGTATTGTACTTTGAGTCTTTTTCATACTTACTTTTTGCTTTATTAAATTCAAGTATTCCTATTATTAATATTAAAACACCTATAATACTAATTAGGTATAAGTATTTTGAAAAAAATATACCTAAAATTATTGATATTAAAATTATTAATACTGAAATAATTATTTTATTTTTTTTCTTTTTATTATTTTGTTCTTGTAGTTTTTCTATTTTTCTTTGTTTTTCTAATCTCTCGTTTAAGATTTCTAATTCTCTTTTTAGTTGGTCATTTTCATATTCAGATATTTTGTTTATTTTTTCTTGATTTTCATTTTTCTTTTGTTCATATTGTCTTATTTGTAGATTGCTTTCTTCTATCTTTTTTCTTCTTTCTTCTATTAATTCTTCGTTTTTCCTAGTATATTCTAATTCTCTTTTTTTATTATTAATTTTAGTTTCTAGCTCGTTTATTTTTCCTTTATTTCCTGTTTTTTTATATTCCTTCATTATTGATACTATTCTGTTTATTGCTTCTTCAGATGTGTTAATATCATTTTCATTTTCTAAAATATTACTAAGTTTGGCACTTAAACTATCATTAATTTCTACTGATATTGCTTGACCTGAAATATATGTACTTCTTTCATATGCTTGTCTATCTAGCTTAAATATCTCCTCACCTATATTTTGTGAAAAATCATAAGATTCACAGTTGGTTGTTTTATCATATAGCCTAAAGGTGTCGTCTTTGTCTTTTATTCCAAAAAATCTTTCTATTTCATATATTTTTCCATTTATCTCAAATTCAAGATTTCCACCAAATTTTCCACCTTGCCATGGATAATATTTCTTTCTTTCATTTTCTGATATTGCTCTTTTATTTGATGTGTCAAATCCATAAAACATTGCTTTTATAAATGTGGCAAATGTGCTTTTTCCCCATCCATTTGATTTATTTATTAAATTTAGCCCTTCTGAAAATTCATATTCAAATTGATGTAATTTACCAAAGTTTTCTATATAACATTTTCTTAAATTCATTGTTCCAATCATTCCTTTATGTATATTTGTTAATAAAAGGGCACAGTGGTGTCATGTCTCACTGGTATTCCCACAAACAGTGCCCCTACAGGTATTCCCATAAACGGTTTCCCTACAATTCTTCCCCAGATAAGGCTCTAATGCCTGTCATAATAATCTCTTTTTTCTCTTCTTCTGGTATATCTTCTTTTAATACTGTTCTGATAAATTCTCCTTTTAAAGATGCTGTATTTTCATAATCTAAATAGTTTATTTTTAAAGCGGTTTTATCATATATTTTTAGAAAGTAAAATTCATCATTATAGATTTTTAATAAATAGTCAATGTCTCGTTCTGATTCTATATCTACTTTTCCTGTAAGAATTATTTTGACTAAACTATTTTTCGGTACATTTTTTACTTGTTCATCGATTTTTGCTTCTACTTCTGTTGTTGTCATTGTATCAGAAATGTCTACCTTTACTTCTTCTAGATTTCTTTGGGAGTTTTTTATAAATTCTGTGTTGATTTTATCGTCTTGTATATCTAATAATACAAAGCCTTTGTCTCCACATTCATCAAATCCCCTTCCCTCTAAACAACCAGAATAACAGTAAATTCCTCTGCTATCTAATACTTCTTTTTTGTATTTGTGAATATGTCCTAATGCTAAGTAATCTATGTTTTTATTTTTTAATTCTTTTAAGTTTATTATTTCTGCTTTATCCTTTTTGTCTGCATAGCTTGTCTCTTGCCCATGTAATACTACTATATTTAAATCATTTTGATTTAACATTAGTGTTTTATATATTTCGTAATTATCTATTTTTCCAAATTCTATTCCTGTTATTACAATGTTGTCATATCTATATGAGGTCCAATTATATTTATTAAATAGTTTTAGATTTGGAGGAATATTTCCTTCTACAAAGTTTTCTTCATCATGATTTCCTTTTAAATATATGAATTCTATATTAGGGTTTGATATTATTGCATCTTTTACAAGATTTTTTACTTTTACTGATATTTTACTTTTATCAAATAAGTCCCCTGCTATAATTATTATTTTTACATCATTTTCTTTTGCATATTGTATCATGTTTTGAAAGCTTAATAGTATTTCATTTTTTCTCTGTTTTGATTTTTCTTTGTCTAAGTTGGCTTCCATTTTTGAATCGAGGTGTAAGTCACTACAATGAATGATTTTCATTTTTTCTCTCCTCTCCCTCCATAGTTCAAATCTCTATTGGAAAATAATTGTTATTTCTGAACCTTATTTTTCTTTTATTAATTTGCTCATAATCAATCCCACAATATTTACAATTTTGTTAGATTTATTATTCGCTATATTTTTTCCTATTGCTTTTCCTCCTACAGTCATTGAGGCTACTAATGCACTTATTATAAGTTGTATGCTCTCTGGCAAACCATAATCTCCGCATTAGCTTTGCTGTAATCATTGCACTTATCGCACCACTCAAAACACCACATACATCCCCAATTACATCTGCACATATATTTGCTACTATTGATGCATTCCTTATTAGTTTTATAGATGTTTTTGAACCTTTTAGCTTTTTACTTGCTTTTGCATGGAATTCTGCTTCGTCTGCAACAGTTACTGCAACTCCAATTATATCTGTTATTATTCCTATAAAGATTACTACTATAAGTATTAGTATCGCAGGTATTATATTTAAGTTTGATATTCCATTTGTTGTTATGTATGACATAAGTAATGATAATACAAATGTTAAGCAAAATGCTTGTATTACCCAATGTGATTTCGAGTCTCCTTTTTTTGGCAATTATATTCACTCTCCTTTTGGGCGGACAATGCCGCCTACATTTGATTTTTCTTTTATTAGGATAAAAGAAAAGGTGGCATAGCCACTTTTCTTTAGATGATGGTAAAAATCTAAGTAAATTTTACGGTTTAGGTCTAGTAGAATTTCTCTATTTCCTACTTTGCATTACTACAAAGCCGTTTCCGTTTAAAGAAAATATTCAGAGACACTTCGAATTGTAAAAACAATTCGAGTAAAATTTTTCCACGTGCTTCCGAACACCAGATCGCCACTTAAGTCCGTACCTTAATCCTTAGATTTTCATGCTTCTCGCAAACATTCTAGAAGTTTTCCTTAACATACTTTATTTATTATTAGTCTTTTTTGCAATCGCAATTTCATAATCAGTTTTTAATTACTCCCAGTACTTTCACTCAAGACAGGCTACGCTATGTATTTCGTGTCTTGGCACTCAACATAGGTTACACTTAAATTGTATATTTAAGTCTCAACGAAAATAGGGATTTTATATATGCCATTATATATTACCCCACTTTCTTTTCTTTATATAAATACACAAAACTGGCATTTCGCGCAAATATACAAAGCTTCAACGGTGTGCCCTTTAGTGGATTTTTAGCCCCACCCTCATAATAAAATGTATGACTAGAATAATGCACCATCGGCGTTATTATATCATATTCAAATTTTCCTGTAAAGTGAACAGGAAAACTTACAAAAAGTTTTTAATAAATGTATTACGATGAATAGGACATGGTCCTATTTCTTTTATTTTTGCAATATGTGCTGATGTTCCATATCCTTTGTGTTTTTCAAATCCATATTCAGGATATAGTTCATCATATCTTCTCATTATTCTATCCCTTGTTACTTTTGCAAGTATTGAGGCTGCTGAAATACTATAACATTTTGCATCTCCTTTTATTATTGACATATATGGAATCTGCAAGGTGTCTATTCCTTTTAGAGCATCTACTATTATTAAGTCTGGTCTTACTTTTAAGTCTTTTAATGAGTCTGTTAGTCCTTTTTTTGTTGCATTTAATATATTTATTTCATCTATAGTGTTTTCATCTACAATTCCTATACCATAAGCAATTGCTTCTTTTATAATTATCTCATATAGTTCTTCTCTTCTTTTTTCAGATACTTTTTTGGAGTCATTTACCCACTCTATCATTGAGTCCTTTGGCATGATTACACTAGCAACTACAACAGGACCTGCAAGTGGTCCACGTCCCGCTTCATCAATTCCACATATATATTTTATGTTTTTGTCATTTTTATAAATATCATTTTCTATTTTCTTTAGTTCGTTTAATCTTTCTATTTCTTTTTCTTTCATTTTTACTCCTTTTCTCTCCCCCATCTTTTTAGTAGTATACTACTTTTTATTTATATTTACAATATATTAATTCGTAACAAGGCGGACGCACACTGTGCGTCCCTACAATACCTCTACAAATTTTAGTTATTTAAATATTACAATTTTGTAATATTTCATGAAATGACCTTGATATTTTTACGTCCCCGATGTGCACATTTTTTTACGTCCCCGATGTGCATCCCCGATGTGCAAATTGCAAAGGGCAGACACATGGCCTGCCCCCTACAATTATTTAATTATTTTAGGAATCTGATCCTATTTATACTTGGTCCTTTTTTACGTATTATTCTATATGTTATGTATCCAGCTATTATAAGTGCTATTATTATCATTCCTATTATTATTATACTTACTTTTTCTCCTGTTTTTATGCTTACTACCATTGTTGCTTCTGATATGTTGTCTTCTGGATTTCCATCTTCTTCTTGTCCTTCTAATTGCGCTCTGTTGGTTCTTGAACCTAAGTTGTTTTCACTGTTTGTCCATCTTAATGTTATTCCTAAATTTTTGCTTTGTCCTGCTTCTAGTTCTACTTCTGTTTCTAATTTTCCATCTGTTCTTGTTTTCCAGTATTCTGGTACTTCTAATATTTCATATCCTTCTGGTATTGTTTCTAATACTTTTATTTTTCCTTCTACTTCTCCTTCATTTGTTACTTTGATGTTGTAGCTTACTATTAGTTCTGCATTTTTTACTTCTGATGTTTTTATTTCTAGTTTTGCTAGTTTGTTGTTTGTTATTTCTATGTTTTGTCCGTTTAATATTATGCTACTTATTGTCTTGTCTACCGCATAGTTTATTACTTTTTTCTTGTTGTATATATCAAATATTTGTAATTCACTTGTGTCCCTGATTTCTACTTTTAAGTCTTCTGCCTCAAAGTAGCCTTTTGGTGCTTCTGTTTGATGTATCGTATATTTTCCTAGTGGCAGTCTTTCTATTTTTATAGTTCCATCTTTTGTTTCTTCTGTTTTTACTACTTTTCCTTTTTCGTCTATTATTTCAAATCTTCCTTCTTTTATTTTTTCTTTTGTTTCTTCATCTCTTAAGTTTATTTCTACTTTTGTATAGTCTTGTTCTATTTTTACTTTTTGTTCTCCACTTGTGTCTTCTACTTGTAGTTCTTTTGTTTCTGTTACATATCCTCTGTTTTCTGGATCTGTTGTTATTATTTCATATTCTCCTATTGGAATTCCTAGTATTGTTTTTGGTTCTTCTGTTGTTTCGTATTCGTAGATTATTTCTCCTGTTTCTTTATCTTTTATTTCTACTTTTATTCCTGGTATTGGTTCTTCTGTTTCTTTGTCTACTACTTCTATTATTAATTTGGTTTTTGTGTCTATCATTTGTATAGAGTCTACTGTTTTTAAGTCTCTTATTGTTATTCCTTCTTCACTTTCTTGGTCTATTATGTATATTTTTTCTTCTTGATTTATTGTGAATTTTATTTCTTCGGCTGTTGTATAGCCTTTTGCTGGTTCTGCTTCTCTTAGTATATATATTTTTCCTATTTCTAGTTTTCTGAATATATGGTTTGTTTCACTTGTTTCCCAGCTTTCTATTATGTTTCCTTGTTCATCTGCTATTTCTAGTTTTGCTCCTTTTATTAGTTTTCCTTCTTCGTTTGTTTTCTTTATTTTTATTCCTGTACTTCTGTTTCCTAAGGTTTTGCTTACACTTATTAGTTCTATTTCTGGTCCTTTATATGTTCCGTCTATTTCTACTATTTCTTTGCTTAGGTTATATCCTGCTGGTGCTTTTAGTTCTTTTATGTAATATCTTCCTAGTGGTAGGTCTATACTGTATTTTGCTTTTCCAAATTCGTTTGTTTCTGCTTTTTCTATTAGTGTGTCTTTGGCTATTATTATGTTTCCTTGTTTATCTGTTATGTCTTCTCCCGCATATAGCCCTATTGTTGCTCCTTGTATTGTTTCTCCTGTTTCAATGTCTTTTTTGATTATTCCAATATAGTTCATGTCTAGTTCTGTTACTTGTACTTCTTCTGTACTTTCATCTTCTACTTCTTCTGTTATTGTTTTTTCTGGGTCTTCTGGGTCTGGTTTTTCTATTTTTCCTTTTCCTATTACTGTGTTTGTTAATATCATGTTGTTGTTTTGGTCTAATGTTACTTTGGTACTTTCTGTTATTGTGTATTCATATCTTAGTATTACTGTTTCTCCTGGCTCTATTTTATTTATTGCTACTTTTTGTCCTTCTCCTGCTACTTCTACTCCATTTTTGTTGGCTTCGTCTAAGTATACAAATTCTCCATCTAACAGTTGCTCTTCTATTAGTACACTAGTTATGTCTTCTGTTCCGTTGTTAATTACTTTTATTACATATTGTACTGTTTCCCCTATTTGATATTCTTTTTTCAAAGCTTTTTTTATTATTGCTAGTTTCTTGTTTGTTATATCTACTTCTTCGTCGTCCTCTTCTTCTTGTTTTTCTTTTCCGTTTAAGTCTATTTTTTGTCTTTCGTTTTTATAGCTTATTTCTACTTTTTGTACTGCTGTTTCTTCTCCTTGGTATGTTATCTCAAATTCTTTTATTTCTTTGTTTAGTACAAATCCTTCTACTGTTTTTACTTCTTTTATATAGTATTTTCCTATTGGTAGGTTGTCTTGATATGCTTTTCCTTGTTCGTTTGTTACTATTTTTCTTATTAATTGGTCTTTTTCACATAGTTTTGTTCCTTGATTGTCCCCAGTGTATATGTCTTCTTTTGCATAGATTTCAAATTCTACTCCTGCCATTGCTCCTTCTTCATATAATGGATCTATTGTTCCATCTTCTCTTGTGTTTGTTCCTTTTAAGTATTCTCCTGTTTTTGTTATTTCTAGTTCTCCTAGTGTTTGTTCATTGTATTGTTCTACTTCTATTATTACTTCTCCTAAGTCTGGATCTTCATAGTGTACTGTGTTTGCTTTTACTTTGAATTTTACTGCTGGTTTTGCTTCTTCTGTATATGTTCCTTGTTCCATTTTTCCTTCATGTCCTGATAATATATATCCTTCTGGTGCTTTTACTTCTCTTAGTTCGTATTCTCCTATTTGTAGTTTTAATGGTGTTATGAATTCTCCTTGTTCGTTTGTTTCATATGGATTTTCTTCTGTTCCATATGTTACTTTGCTTGGATATGTAAAGGTTTGTTCTACATATTCGTTTTTTGTTATGTTCCATATTCTGTATTTTGCATTTTTGTTTAATACTGTCTGTCCTGTTTGACTGTCTTTTTTTATTATTTTTACCAATGCTTCAAATTCATTGTCTACTACTACTCTCTGTGCTTGTGGTGTTCTACTGTCTTCTTCTATTTTTACTATGAATGGGTCTATTGGTAACATGTCTTCTGGTACTGTACTTTCTATTACTACATATCTTCCATATGCTAGTTCTGGACTTGTTACATTTCCTTCTTCATCTGAGAATAATTCTACTATTCTTTCTCCTTCTGGATTTTTACTATAGTCTAGTGCTGTTTGTTCATTACTAAAATCATATCCTATAAAGTCACTTGCTGTATATTGTACTCCATTGCTTGGTTTTAGTGTTCCGTTTTTTACTCCTTCTAGGTCTTTTATTAGATATATTTTAAATCCTGCATTTGCTAGTGGATATAGTTCTGTTGTACTACTATTTGAGCTTACTTTCTTTATGTTGAAGGCTTGCTTTTTGACTTGTTCTATTACTGTTGTTTCTCTTGTTAAGTGTAGTACTGCTTCTCCTTCATAGTTTACATTTACTTCATATTTTGTTTCATCTTTTAGATATCCTACTGGTGGTGTTATTTCTTTTACATAGTATTTTCCTATTTCTACATCTTCATATACTAATGTTCCATTTGCTATTATTGCTGTTTTTACTAATTCGTCTCTACTATATATTTTTCCTGTTACTGTGTCTTTATGTATTATATCTTCTGCTGCATATAACCCATATTCTGCTCCATCTAATGATGCATCTCCTTGGGCTAAGTATCTATTTATTTCTTTGTCTATTTTGCTTACATTTATTGTTCCTTTTACTCTTGTGTTTTTATATACTCCGTCTCCATTTTCTATTGTTATTGTTTGTCCATTATTAGTCTCTGTAATTGTTATATCATTTTCTTTTTTGTTTCCATTGATAAATTCTCCATAGTATCCTTCTGGTGCTTTTACTTCTACTATCTTGAATTTTCCTTCGTTTTTTCTGTTTGAGTATAACCATTCACTTATGTATGTTCTGTCTTGACCAAAATGCATTGTTTCATCTGCTTCGTTTTTTGAGTCATTTCTTGAGTATAGTTCATATTGCTGTGTATCTTTATTCCATTCATATATTGCAAATACCGCTCCTTCTATTCGGTTTCCTGTTTCACTATCTACTTTTATTGCTTCTACTTTTACTTTGTTTGGTTCGTTTGTTAAGTCATATCCTGTTGTATAGTCATGTCTTCCTGGTTCTGTTAGTCTTATTTCTTTTTCATAGTTTCCTTTTGTATAATATGTTGGTGCTTGTTCTTCTATTATTTTGAATTTTCCGTCATTTCCTCCTGGTCCATCTCTATATATCATTACTTCTGTTGTATATGTTCCATTTCCATTATCTCTTAGTGTACTTTTTCTTACATAACTGCTTCCATTCCATTCATATAGCCCAAAGGTTGCTCCTGTTAAGACTTCTCCCGTTATACTGTCTGTCTTTTTTAGGGTTACTGTCGCACTGTATGGCTCCCATACTGCATATAGTTTTGTGTTCTCAGTTGGTGTAAAGCTTGCTCCTGGTCCTAGTCCTTGGTCTGGTGCTGTTGCGTTTTGATTTTTACTCCATCCTTTTAATGTATATCCTGGTCTTGTTGGTGATGGTAGTGTTAATGTTGCTAATCTCCATTGTGCATCTAAATGATATACTGCTCCTTGTGTATTACATAGGTTTTTTACTGATTGTTCATCATTATAGTTTTTGTTTTCTGATTGTGCTTTCCAATTTACAAATTGCGCTTTTGCTTCTACTCTATCTTCATTTGCTCCTGGTTTTCCATTGTAGTTGTATATTACATTGTATTTTCTTTCGTATAAGTTTTTTGATAGGTTTTTGTCTACATTATATGTATGTGTACTGTTTGGCATTGTTACATTTGTGTTTGTGTTTCCATTTCCATGGTATGCTACTTGGTATGTTATTGGTGCCCATGTTGCTGTAAGTGTTGTATCTGCTGAACCCATTTTAAATGTTGCATCTTGTGTTAAGGATGTCATTGTACTACCTACATTATTAGGTGTCATTGTCCAGCCACTAAAATTGTATCCTGTTTTTGTTGGTCGTGGTATTGCTTTTGCTGCTCCTTCTTGTAATTCAAATGTTTGTTTTGCAGTACTCGAATTCCATGTTCCTCCTGCTGGGTCTACTGTTAATGTATTTGATAATCCTTTAAAATAACGATAAACTGTTGTACCTGTTTCTTGAACCACTGCTTCTGTACAACTATCATACATATATTCAGGGTAATAGAATCCCATATCATTTTTATTTCCAAACATAGCTCCAGATACAGTATCACCTCTACGATAAAGTCCTTCGCTAGTTGTTCTTCCAAGTTCAATATTAGAACCCTTAACTCTGTCAATACATGTAACAGTTTTCGTTGGTTGAAGCATATAGTCATTGAATACTATAAAACCAACTCTTTCATTAGCTTCATCTGAATCACCAGTTCCAGTAGCAGTAAATTTAATCTTATATTCACCCTCTTCAGGAATATTTACTGAGCCATGTACTATTCCAGATGTCTTAGACCCACTTTTACCATATGCACTAGTCGAATATGTACTAATTACAGTTCCGCGATGCATTTAATACCTGAACCTCACCTGACCATTTTTGATGATCACATCCACCAACCATACAAAAGAAATCATAGGTTCCACCTGCATAAGCATAAAATGAGTTCGTAGACGTACCTATACCAGTTTTCATTCCACAGTTAGCTCTATGACTAAACGTAACAGGAAAATACCAAAAGTATTCGGTCTCTGCTGTCAAACCAAAACTATTATTGTTCATAGCATTGGAACCTCCTCCATTTCCAGTCAAAAGAGCAAATATCCATTTTCTACTATTACTTGTATTTTCAAATCTGTAATCATTTATCTGAGATGTATGCTCTTTCAACGACTCATCTGCACCTATGGTCGATTGAGTATCAGAAACTTTATTACCACTAGCAAGAGTTGTAGCAAAAGGAATATATCTTTTATTATTTTCATTTAGCCATTTTAATAAAGTACTAAAAGTTGTTCCGTTACTATCTACACCTGTAAATGATCTATATTCTGCTTTAGCTGGTAACTCTACAAAAACTGAAGTATAGTTTGATATTGTTGAAGTAGTTTCTACTTTACAATTTCTGTTTCTAATCCAAATTCCATCGTTTATTGGAGCATCATTAAACGCATCTGCTTTTATATTTGTGACTGACTCGGGAAGGATAATATGTTTTATAACTTTATTACCTTTTATAAAATTTTCAGGAATAACTGTTACGTTTTTTCCTATTTTAACTTTTCCTATTTGTTTCCCTGTAAATGCATTATTATATGTTGTACAATTTATAGCATTATAATTTAATGTTCCTTCTAATTTTGCATCCTTAAAAGCATCTTTCCCTATTGATGTTACACCAGTTCCTACAGTTAATGAATTAAGCACACTACATCCTCTAAATGTAGATGAGTCAATTGTAGTCACTTGATCAGGTATAGTAAAATCAGTAAGTGATGTACATCCGTCAAATGCACTGTTTCCAATAGATGTACATGTTGAATCTGAAGCAAAAGTAACTGTTGTTAATGAAGTACATCCCGAAAAAGCTTCATTTCCTATTTTTGTAATACTTGCTGGTAATGTATTGGCTGTTGTATTGTTTTTTATATTATTTAATTTAGTACATCCTTTAAATGCACTATTTCCAATAGTGGTACATGTTGAGCTTTTAGCAAAAGTGACTGTTGTTAATTCTGTACAACCTTCAAACATATTATTTTGTATAGCAGTGCATGTGTTGCCTATAGTTAATGTAGTAAGTGCTTTATTTCCTTTAAATGCATTAGTTGCATTTTGTATATTGTAAATTTTTAAATCTGCTAGAGAGGTAGCTCCTTGAAAAGCATTTTCTCCTACATTTGTTACTCCAGTGTTTAAGTTTAGTTTAGCTAGTGAGGTGCAACCCGAAAAAGCTTCATTTCCTATTGTTGTAATAGTTTTTGGTAATGCATCCTTGGTAGTAACATTTATTATATTTGTTAATGCTGTACAGCCTTTAAATGCTTTATTTCCAATAGATGTACATGTTGCTCCTGTAGAAAAAGTAACTGTTTTTAATGCTGTACACCCCTCAAATGCAGAAGCTTCTATCCCTGTTATATTTTTACCAATTGATACTGCTGTTATCGATGTTTGCACATTACTTAATTCACTATTTAATGAGGAGTTTTTCCATGCATCTGTTACTTTTCCTGAACCTGTAATCCTTAAAGTAGTTTTCGAAAGAGTATATGTTATATTATTACCATTACTTGTATCGGTATATGCAGCATATATATTAGATGATTTTAAGCCAATAGCAATTATTCCAGCAATTACTATAACTGCTAGAATTATTGGAATTATGAACTTAAATCTCATCTTATTGCGTTTCATTCTGCTTTCTCCTTTTTCATTTCAAATACATGCACAATATGTGCATTTCATTTATAATTATAGTAATTTGATTTTTGTTTTTCAATACCATAAATTTCTATAAATTTCGGGCTGTTTCTACATTTTTACGGAAACTCAATTTATAAGACTTGTAATTTTATGTTAAATTTTCATATCTTTTTTATTACAAATTGAAATCAAAAATTCAATATTACTTAGGGAAAGTAGAATTTTGTAATTTTTTTGTACATTACTTGATTTTTAATGTGTGTTATTATAAAATATTTAATATAATTTGTAGAATATATTAGGAAAGATTAAGTTTGTACCTTAGAAAGGAATGAGGATATATATAAAAATTATGGATAAAAGAAAACGAAATAAACAAAAGAACTCAAAAGCTAATAGACCTGTACCAACAAAAAGAATTTCCTTTTTGGCTCTGTTTTTATGCACTTTAATTATATCTTTATTAGGAAGAATTGCTTGGTTACAGTTTATTGATGGTAATAGACTTAAAGAACTTGCTTCTCGACAACAAACATTAAATGATATAATCAGCCCTAAAAGGGGTTCAATATATGATGCTAATGGAAAGGCTCTTGCAATTAGTGCTGCAGTTGATACAGTGAGTATTAATCCTTCAAAAATCAAAAAGGATAACAAAGAAAAAGTGGCTAAAGCCTTATCAGAGATTTTTGAATTAGATTATGAATTTACTTTATCACAAGTTAATAGCACTTCTTCTGTTGTTACTATTGCAAAAAAAGTTGAACAAGATAAAGTTTCTTTATTAAAAAAATGGATGAGTGATAATAAAAAAATATCTTCAGGAATAAATATAGATGAAGACTCAAAACGCTATTATCCATATGATACATTGGCAGCTCATATAATTGGTTTTACTGGAACAGATAGTCAGGGGCTATATGGGATAGAAGCAAAATGGAATTCTACTCTTACAGGTCTTGCTGGTAAAATAGTAACTACTTCAGATGTAAATAATAGTGAAATTTCTAGCGATGCTAGCCAATATATAGATGCCCAAAATGGTAGTGATTTATATCTTACTATTGATGTTAATATTCAAAGTATTATGGAAAAATATTTGGCAGAAGGTGTATCTCAAGCTAAGGCCTCTGGTGGAAGTGCAATAGCAATGAATCCTAACACTGGAGATATTTTGGGAATGGTAACATATCCTACATATAATTTGAATGACCCTTTTACAATTTTAGATGTTGATACATCTACAATGTCTTCTACTGAAAAAACTAATGCTTTATATCAAAGATGGACTGATAAAAATGTTTCCGTAGCTTATGAACCTGGTTCTACTTTTAAAACTATAATGACTGCAATAGCTCTTGAAGAAAATATAACTGAAGAAAATATCTCTAATGATTTTGTTTGCACTGGCTCAATACAGGTCGCTGATAGAACTATTAGATGTGCTTCTCGTGAAGTTCATGGTTCTCAAACTTTAAAACAGGCTGTAGGTAATTCTTGTAACTCTGCTTTTATTCAGTTAGGTCAAAGAATAGGAATTAATACTCTATATAAATATTTTGAAGCTTTTGGTTTATTTGGCAAATCAGGTATTGATACAACTGGAGAATCTTCTAGTATATTTTTTGATAAATCTGCAGTAGGGCCTGTAGAACTTGCAACTTTATCTTTTGGTCAAAGATTTAAAATTACACCTTTGCAATTAGTTACTGCTGTATCTTCCATAGCAAATGGAGGAAAATTAATGCAACCTAGAATTGTAAAACAGGTTGTATCTACAAACTCAGAATCAAAAAATGTAACAACTTTTGATTCAGGTCCTGTTCGTACAGTTATATCTGAGGAAACAGCTGCAAAGGTTAGAGATACTATGGAATATGTTGTTACTGATGGTGGTGGAAAAAAAGGTGCTGTTCAAGGGTATACAATAGGAGGAAAAACTGGTACAGCTGAAGGTACTTCTCTATCTGGAAGTAAATATAATATTTCTTCTGTTTCATTTGTTGCAATCGCTCCTTCCAATGAATCAGAAATAGTGCTACTTACTGTTTTATATGACCCTCAGACTTCAAGTTCTTATGGTAGTACTTTAGTTGCCCCTATAGTATCTAAAATGTTATCGGAAATACTTCCATATATGGGAATTGTGGCAGGAGATTCTGAAATAGCTTCTACAGACTTAATTTCTGTTCCTCCTGTAACTAATAAAACTTTAACAGAGGCTAAAAAACTATTACAAAATGCTGGATTAAAAGTTAGCGCTTCTGATACAAGTGACCCTAATGCTACTCTTGTTACAGAACAAGTTCCACCAGCTGGAACACCTTTGTATAAAAATTCAACTGTTGCTTTATATACTAAACAAAATTCTGTTAGAACCTCTGTTACAGTTCCAAATTTAACTGGTTGTACTTTGGCTCAGGCTAGAAACTTGTTATCAAGTTTAAATCTAAATCTAAAGTTTGTTGGCAGTGGAAAGGTTTTCTCTCAGGATGTTCCTGTGGATAGTTCTGTGGAGGAAGGTTCTATTGTAACTGTTACATTGAGATAATAATTTGAATTGTGCACATTAGGGACGTAAAAAAATGTGCATTCATAAATAATGATTTCTGCACATTTTTTACGTCCCCAATGTGCACATGGAGGTTTTTTGATGTTAGAGAGTGTTTTTGTTAAATATTTAGTTACTATATTTATTAGTATGATTCCTATTATTGAGTTGCGTGGTGCAATTCCTGTTGCAGTTTTTACTTTTCATTTGACTTATATTGAAGCTTTTATTTTAGCTGTGATTGGTAACTGTATTCCAATATTCTTTATTGTAAAATATATTAGACCATTATTTGATTTTTTTGGTAAGTTTAAACCTTTTAAGAAGATAATAGATTTCGCAACAGAGAAGGCTAATAAAAAAATTGCTGAAAATCCAAAACTTCAAACAGCAACTTTCTTCGCTTTATATATTTTTGTGGCAATTCCTTTGCCTGTAACTGGTGCTTGGACTGGTTCATTAATAGCTAATTTCTTGGATTTACCACCTAAAAAGGCATTTTTACCATTAGCTTTAGGTGTTCTTTCAGCTGGAATAATTATTCTGTCTTTAACAGCTATGGCTAATGGTGGAATAAATTATTTATTTCAACATATGTAAGATAACAGGACGTGTTAAATGTATATATATTTAACACGTCCTATTGTTTTTCTTTTTATTTTAGGAATTTTATATCTTTAATTTCTGGGTCTTTTTTTCTTATTGTTCTAATTGTTATATAGCTACATATTACTAAAGATCCCATTATCATTACTATTATTATACTGCTTACTACTTCT
>JAAWHY010000014.1 GCA_022795675.1 Clostridia bacterium | reverse complement strand
GAAGAAAACAACTTAGGAGCAAAAACAAACACAGCAAAAATAGAAGAAACAAAAAATGAAGCAGGATTCAAAGACACAAACGAAGAAGACAACATAGGAGAAGCAACAATAGTACTAAGCATAAAAACAGGAGAAGCAGTAAGTATAATGATAATAATGATGATAATAACATCATTAGGAATGTGTGGATATATGTGGGTAGCATTAATAAACAAAAAACTACCAAATATCAACGAGATTAAATTTCTAAATAAATAAAACTGAGGAGCACATAAAAAATGTGCTCCTAATTCTAACCTCTAATTCCTAAATTTTATATATAAAAGACATAAAATTCTTAAAATAACAAACTTTGAGCATCTGTCATTTGAAAACAGGTGCCCATACTCATAATTAAATAAAGTCAAAAAAGTCTTCTATTCTTTATGTTCTACACTTTTAGATAACTTTCTGTAGAACATAAATATAGGGAATCTTAAATTTCTTGAAACTTCTAATAGCTATTGACAAAAATTTTTTACTATAATATAATCGCAAAGGTAAGATAAAATAAAATAGATTAAAAAATGATAAAAATAATAATAGAAAATAATAGAACAAAGGAGTATTTATGAGAAGTTTTAGGGAATGGTGTTTAGAAAATAAAAAGTATGAAATGCTAGTTGCATATGAAAATGCAAATAATGAATATAAAAGTGATGAAATTGGATTTTCAACATCAAAAATAGTAAATTGGAAATGTAGTAAATGTGGTAATGAATGGAGTTTATCTACTAACATAATGCATAAAAGAGAAAATGTATGTCTATATTGTGCACATAAAAAGGCAAGTTCATTTTATAATTTAGAAACAGAGATACCAATTCTAGCAAGAGAATGGAATTATGAGAGAAATTCTAAAAAACCGACACAATATATTCCTACATCTTGTGAAAAAGTATGGTGGAAATGCAAAGAAGGTCATGAATTCGAGGGAAGAATAAAGGACAGAGCCAAAGCAGCAAAAACAAATATTAGTAAAGGTAGACCAATATGTCCATATTGCAATCATGAAAGAATATCTGCAAAATATAATTTAGCAACAGAATTTCCAGATATTGCAGAACAATGGAATTATAATATGAATGGTTCATTAAGCCCTCTAGAAGTAAGCCCCAAGTCTCAAAAAAAAGTATGGTGGACATGTAAATATGATTCAACCCATATTTATCAAGGAAGAATTTGTAATAAAACAGTATTAAATAGAGGTTGTCCAATATGCTCAAAAAATATAAGGACTTCTTTTCCAGAACAAGCAATATATTATTATTTAAAGCCATGTTTCAATGATTGTGAAATGGAAAAGACAATTTTAGGTCAGTATATATTGGATATATTTATTGAATCATATAATATTATAATTGAATATGATGGTTGGTACTATCATTCTAGCAAAGAGAGTAAAGAAAGAGAAAAAAGAAGAGATCAAAAATTAGAGAAATTTAATATCTTTAGAATAAAAGAAGTAAAAGAAGATATAAATGAAATAATTTGTAACAAAAATACAATAAAATATCATCCAAAAGAAAATTATAATAATCTAGATGAAGTAATAAAAGAATTATTAAAACTTATTGAAGAAACGACAAAAGTAAAAATGCAATATGATATCAACTGTAAAAGAGACGATAAACAAATAAGAACAATGTATTATCATACAAGAAAATCAAGCTCACTTGCAGTAAAAAGACCAGAATTAGCCAAAGAATGGAGCGATAATAATGCTAGATCACCAGATAATGTAACTTTAAGTTCAAGTTACAAAGCCAAATGGATTTGTCCTAAATGTAATAGAGAATATATTTCAATGGTAGCAAATAGGGTAAGACTACACTCGAATTGTCCATTTTGTGCAAATAAAAAAGTGTGTAAAGAAAATTCTTTAGCATATTGTTATCCTCAAATATCGAAAGAGTGGAATTATGAAAAAAACGGAGCCTTATCACCAGAAGATGTAATAGCAGGTACAGATAAAAAAGTATGGTGGAAATGCGAAAAAGGACATGAATGGATAACTAGAATATGTAGTAGAACGGGAAAAAGGCATGCAGGTTGTCCATATTGTAGACAAAGATCTTATACAATCAAAAAAACATTAGAAGAAATGAATCCAAAACTAAAACAAATATGGAACTATAAAAGAAATGAAGGTAAAACCACTAAAGATTTTTCCTATTCATCTAATAAAATAGTATGGTGGAAATGTGAGAAAGGACATGAGTGGCAAATGTCAATTAACGGATTACAAAGTATAAAGAATGAAGTGAAATGCCCATACTGTAGAAATATAAAATTAAGTAGTGATAATTCATTAGCAGCAAAATATAAAGAATTAATTAAACAATGGAATTATGAAAAAAATATAAATAAAAAACCCGAAAATTATCTTTCATCATCTAAAGAGAAAGTATGGTGGAAATGTGAAAAAGGGCATGAATGGGAGACAAGCATAGTTAGTAGAGTAAGGGGAAGTGGTTGCCCATATTGCAAAAGAGTAAAAGTTAGTTCAGAAAATAGCCTAGCAAGTAATGGAGGAAATCTATTAAAAGAATGGAATTATGAGAAAAATGAAATATCACCAAAAAAAATAGCTATATATTCTGGTAAAAAGGTGTGGTGGAAGTGTAAGGAAGGACATGAATGGCAAGATAGTGTGTCACATAGAAGTTTTGGAAGAGGATGCCCTTATTGTTCGGGAAGGAGAGTAACAGTAGATAAAAGCATTGCCAAAACGCATCCTAAATTAAAAAAAGAATGGAATTATGAAAAAAATGGAGACTTGAAACCAGAGCAGGTATCGAAAGGTTCTAAGAGGAAAGTGTGGTGGAAATGTGAAAAAGGACATGAATGGCAAGCTATCATATCAAATAGAAGCAGAGGACAGAATTGTCCTATTTGTTGGAAAGAACGTAACCGTAAAGAAACTATACCGAAAATTGATGGTATATAACTATAAAGTGGAAAAGAAAATAAGCTGTTATATATAATGTGCTCTATATGGTAAGAGAGAATATTTGATAGTAGAAGAATAAAAAGTGGCAATTCAAAGCCACTTTTTATTTAACTAATTTGCTAAAGACTCTAATTTTAATAATGTTTCCCATCTATCATCAACCTCTTTTTGGAATGCTTCTATCATCCATTCATTCCCAGGTTTAAACATATGTTTAAATCTTCTTTGTGGTTTCAAGAATTCTTCAACAGGTAACTTCTTAGCAGGTTTATAATTTATTTTATACTTACCATCTATAACTTCATATAAAGGCCAATAGCAAGTTTCTACTGCTAATTTATTTATTTGAAGTAGATTTTCTGTAGGATACCCCCAACCTCTAGGGCATGGAGCAAGAACATTTAAGAAAGCAGGACCCTCTGTATAAATTGCTTTTTCTGATTTTTCATATAAATCCTTAAAATTATTTATAGGAACAGTCTGAGCAACATAAGGAATATGATGTCCAACCATAATTTCTGTTAAATCCTTTCTACATTGCATTTTACCAGGAATAACACTACCTGCTGGAGTAGTAGTGGTATCAGCAAAATGAGGAGTAGCAGAAGAACGTTGAATACCTGTATTCATGTATGCACCATTATCATAACATACATAAACCATATCATGACCTCTTTCCATTGCTCCAGATAAACTTTGCAAACCAATATCATAAGTTCCACCATCACCACCAAAAGCAATGAACTTTGTATCTACATCTTTAGGAAGTTTTCCTTGTCTTTTCATAGATTGATAAGCAGCCTCAGCACCACTTAATGTCGCTGCTGCACATTCAAATGCAGTATGAATATAAGAATCTGACCAAGCAGTATATGGATATATAAAAGTTGAAACCTCCATACATCCAGTTGCGTTAGCAATTACAGCATGATCCTCATTTTTTAATGCTCTTAATACCATTCTACCAACAATTGGTGCCCCACAACCAGCACACATTCTATGTCCTGATTTAAAACGAGATGGCTTATCAGCAACTATTTCTTTTAAATTATATGCCATTTTAATTTCTCCTCTCTAACTTTAAAAATGTTTGCGATATAAATAATTAATAAATTTAAGAAATTATTAATGCTTTATATAGCTAATTTCTTAAACCAAAATATCTATATGGATTACCAACATTCTTTGTATCCACAATTTCTTTCAAATCTGTATATACGCTCTGAATATCTTTTGTAGTAGTATCTCTACCACCAATACCATAAACATAATTTACAATTGGAACATTTTTATTATTTATATACATACCTGAAACTACATCTTCAAATAATGCTCCACCAGCACCATTTAAGGAATCAGCTTTATCCAATACAGCTATAGCTTTAGCTTTTGAAAGAGCATTAGCAATTTCAGAAGCTGGAAAAGGTCTAAACATTCTAATTTTTAGTAATCCTGCTTTAACACCTTTAGTTCTTAAATCATCTACAACAGCTTTTGTAGTTCCAGCAGTTGAATTCATACAAACAACAGCTAGTTCAGCATCTTCCATTCTATATTCTTCAAAGAAAGAATATTTTCTACCAGTTAGTTTCTCGAATTCCCCAGAAACCTCTAAAATAACCTTTTTAGCATTTCTCATTGCTTCTGCTTGTTGATATTTATGTTCAAACAAATAAGCTTGTAAATCTAAAGGACCAACAGCAATAGGTTCTTTTTTATTTAATAAATAGTGTTCAGGGCTATATTTACCTACAAATTCTTTAGCTTTATCATCTTCTAATAACTCGATATTTTCAATAGAATGTGAGGTAATAAATCCATCCTGACACACCATTAAAGGTAAAAGAACATCTTTGTGTTCAGCTATTCTATGAGCCATAAGTAAATTATCATAAGCCTCTTGATTATTTTCAGAAAATAGCATAATCCAACCAGCATCTCTTACACCCATTGCATCAGAATGGTCATTATGTATATTTAATGGTCCAGATACAGCACGATTCACCAAAGACATAACTATAGGTAATCTCAAACTAGAAGCAATATAAATCATTTCCCACATTAGGGATAAACCATTTGCAGAAGTAGCAGTCATAGCTCTTGCACCTGCAGATTCAGCACCTATGCAAGCACTCATAGCACTATGCTCACTTTCAACTGCTACAAATTCAGTATCAACTTGACCATTACTAACAAAAGTTGAGAAATATTGTGGTATTTCTGTAGATGGAGTTATAGGGAATGCAGCAACAACATCAGGGTTAATTTGTTTCATTGCAATAGCAGCTGCTTCATTTCCACTTAATCTTTCTCTTATTGACATTTTTATCATTCCTTTCTTTTCTAGAAGTTAGAAATTAGACGTATTATTCTAATTTCTATTATTTTTGAAAATATAAATTTTAGTTTTCATAGTATTACATCAATTGGTCATCGAGGATTATTTGTCCGACGCTTGACAACGCAATACATAGCTTATTTTTCATCCTATTGCATAATTATGGCCTTAAAAGGACAAACCTTAGGCTTTCCTAGTAAAATTTGCCAATAAATTGTCAAATTTTTCATGGGTTTGCTTTGCCCTTATGCCATAATTATTGCATAATTATGGCCTTAAAAGGACAAACCTTAGCACAAACCCCACAGCCTTTACAATAGTCGTAATTAAAGTCGCCTCTTCTTTGGTCTTTACCAACAGGAATAGCATCATCAGGGCAAACAGGGAAGCAAAGACCACATTGTTTACAATTTTCTGGGATATATTTTGGAGCAACAGAACGCCAATCACCAGTCTTAAATTGAACAGAATTTCCTGCATCATAAATATTTCCACCAATAGTTAAATCATCTACAGGAGTATTTTTATCTATCATTTTTTCTCACCTCTTATTTTAAAATTCTTTCTATTTTATATTTTTACAACCTTATCTAAAGCCATCTCAAGAGCTTTCATATTCCCTTCAATAACCTCAGGTTTTTTAGCAAATTTGTGTTTAAAAGAACCTTGCATATCATTTAGAAAATCCTCATCACTCATAATACCTGTAACATGAACTATTGCAGCAAGCATAGGAGTATTAGGGAAATATTTTCCAAGAGTTAAAAGAGAAATTTCTCTAGCATCTATTGTATAAATCTCACCATTATAACCCTTTAAAGTACTTTTAATATAATCGGCATCTTTAGTTGTATTAATTACTATAGCACCATCTTCTTTTAATCCTGAAGTAACATCAACAGACTCAAGAAGAGAATCATCAACAACAACGACATAATCAGGTTCATAAATATTACTGTGAATAGTAATAGGTTTTATACTAATACGATTGTAAGCAGTAATAGGTGCCCCCATTCTTTCAGGACCATATTCAGGAAAACCTTGAATATATTTTCCAGTATTAAAAGCAGCATCCGCAAGTAAAAGTGAAGCTGTTTTTGCACCTTGACCACCACGACCATGCCATCTAATTTCTATTAAATCTTTCATATAGAAAGTATACCTCCTTTTTATTAATATTTGCAAATACAGTATATTATTAAAAATTTTGAATGTCAAGAAAATTGCAAGAAATGACTAGGTATTCAAAACTGGCATAATTAATACGATTTTTTGTGAAAAATGGTAGGTTTTAATTTCTACAAAAATGGATTGCAATTATATCTTGCAACCCATTATTTATATAGTTTACGATTGTCTTATTTTAATTTTTCTATTTCTTCTTTGGTTAATCCTGTATATTGCATAATAAGTTCTATATCTAATTTATCGTCTAACATTTTTTTTGCTATTTCTAATTTTTGCTTTTCTATACCTTGTTGCATTCCTTCTTCTAGTCCTTTATCATATCCTGCTGCTTCTATTGCTACTTTATCCATTAAAAATAAATCTCGTTTAAAGGCTAAATCTTGTTCATAGTCATCTTCGCTTATATCTTCTAATAGCTTTTTTGCATCCTGTAATGCCTTATCACCTTTTATCTCATCCATATTTATTTCCTCCGGTTTGTCTATAAATTTCACCCAAGCATCTAATTTTTTATTTTTTCCTTTATATTTCTTATACTTAGGTATCTCTATTATAGCAATATCTAATTTTTCAGTCAAGATATAGTTTGTATCATGGCAATTTCATCGAATATTACAAAATTGAAACATTTAAATAACTGAAATTTATAGAGAGATTGTAGGGGCGCACAGTGTGTGTCCGCCTTGTAAAGAATTAATATATTGTAAATATAAATAAAATATAGTATACTACTAAAAAGATGGGGGCAGAAAAGGAGTTATAGTAGAAGAGAATATAAAAATGATAGAAGAAATATATTCTAACATAAAAATAGATGAGTATATAGTAATACCGAATCATATACATATAATTCTATTAATTAACAAAAAAAGTAATATAACAATCTCAAGGGTTATAAAACAATATAAAGAAAGTATAACCAAAAAATTAGGATATGCAATATTTCAAAAATTATTTTACGAACATATTGTACGAAACGAGAAAGAATATTTAAAGATAAAAGAATATGTACAAAATAATATTGTAAATTGGAAAGAAGACTGCTATTTTTAAGACAAAAGTAATCCGTTTGGGAGCGGACGCACACTGTGCGCCCCTACACCTTATAATGCAAGCCTTTGAAGAAATATTACAATCTTGTAATAAATGATGAAATTGCCATGAATTCTATCCCCTACCTATTGACTTTTTCTGTAAATTAGGATATGATAATAAGCAATAATTACTACGGAAATAATAATTAAATGTATCAATGAAATACATCAAAAGAAATATTAATAAGGTAAAAAATGATGACTTTATAAGGAAGGATGGATATTAAACATGGGAGAAGTTATAGTAATAACCTCAGGAAAAGGCGGAGTAGGAAAAACAACAACAACAGCAAATTTAGGAGCATCTTTAGCTTTAGAAGGAAAGAAAGTTGCATTAGTAGATACAGATATTGGACTAAGAAACTTAGATGTTGTAATGGGATTAGAAAATAGAATTGTATATGATATTGTAGATGTTGTTGAAGAAAGATGTAAAATGAGACAAGCACTTATAAAAGATAAGAGATTTGAAGAATTATTTTTACTTCCAGCAGCTCAAACAAGAGATAAGAGTGCAGTTAATGAAAAGCAAATGAAAGAGTTAACAAAGAAATTAAAAGAAGAATTTGACTTTATATTAATAGATTGCCCAGCAGGAATTGAGCAAGGATTTAAAAATGCCATAGCTGGTGCAGACAGAGCAATAGTAGTAACAACAGCAGAAATATCATCAATAAGAGATGCAGACAGAATTATAGGACTACTTGAAGCATCAGAGATAAAAAATCCAGAATTAGTAGTAAATAGATTAAGACCTAATATGGTTAAAAAAGGTGAAATGATGGATGTAGAAGATATAGTTGATTTGTTATCTATTGACCTTACAGGCGTTGTACCAGATGATGAATACATAATAACACAAACAAATAAAGGTGAACCAGTAGTATCAAACAAAAAAGCTCCATCAGGAAAAGCATACAGAGAAATTGCAAAAAGAATCTTAGGCGAAAACATAGAAGTCAGTATACCAGGAAGAGAAAAAGGTTTTTTAGAAAAATTAAAAAATCTATTTAAACGAAAATAAGAATATTCATAAAAAAATTACAAAAATAATGTAGGGGCATCGTTTGGGGGAATACCCATGAGACGAGACACCACTGTACCCTATTTCATATGAACACACATAAAATAAAGTAGAGGTGGAATTGAGCATGTTTGAAAGTATTATAGCCTTCTTTAAAAACACGAAAAAGTCAGAAAAGAATACAAATAGCCCAAAAGATGCAGCAAAAGAAAGATTACATCTAGTATTAATGCAAGATAGAGCAAACGTATCTGCTGATTTCCTTGATTTAATGAGGCAAGAAATAATAGATGTAATAAAGAAATATATAGAAGTAGATGAAAATGAAATAGATGTAAGGCTTACAAATAAACAAAATGAAGATGGAACAACAGGAGCACCAGCATTATATGCTAATATTCCAATAGTTAATATAAAACAAGAAGGAAAAATAAAAGAAAAGCAAGAAGAAGCTAAGGAGGAAGAAAAGGTAATTCAGGAAGTAAAACAAATCATCAATGAAAATAAGGAAGATCAAAAGGAAGACAATAAAAAAGAGGAAGAAGAAGACAAGAAAGAACCACAAAAAGCAAAAAAAGAGAAAAAAGTAAAAGCGAAAGAGAAAACTGAAAAATAAAATTCAAATAGTGAGAGTAAGAAAAATGAAGAAAAGGTTTTTAAAGAATATTGAATGGAGCATATTAGTATGCTGTTTAATATTATTGATAATAGGAATGGTTGCTTTATATTCTGCAACACAAGAAAATGGAAATTCAGAATTAAAAAAGCAGATTGTTTGGTCTATAATTAGTATACCTGTTATGATAGGAGTTATCATAATAGACTATAATACAATAGCTAAAATATCACCAATACTATATGTGATATTAATTATAGCTTTAATAGGGGTACTCTTTACTGAACCAATAAATGGGGCAACAAGCTGGTTTCAAATCAATGAATGGGCAACAATTCAACCAAGTGAATTTACAAAGGTAGTATTTATAATATTTTTCTCATATATTATGGTAAAATTGCAAAATGGAGACAAGAGGGAAACAAACAGAATTTGGAAACTAATAATATCAGGAGTAATATTAGTAATTCCAGTAGCACTTATATTATTACAACCAGACTATGGAACATTAATGGCCTTCTTAGTGTCATATATATTTATGATGTTTGCTGCTGGAGTTGATAAAAAACTTATAATAATTGCAAGCATTATAGTTATAGTTACTATACCACTAGCATATTTCTATGTATTGCCAGATCATGCAAGAACAAGAATAGATGTATTTTTAAATCCAGAATTAGACCCTAGGGGATCAGGATATAATGTTATTCAATCAAAACTAGCAATAGGTTCTGGAAGGCTTTTAGGAATGGGATTATTAAAAGGAAATCAAACACAATTAGGATATTTGTATCCTAAAACAACAGACTTTATATTCTCTGTAATTGGGGAAGAAATGGGATTTGTAATAGCAATATTAGTAATAATAATATATGTAATGCTAATTACAAAATCTATATATGTAGCCAAGACAGCAAAAGACGATTTAGGATCATATATAGCAATAGGAATAGTAGGTATATTTACATTTCACATGTTAGAAAATATAGGAATGACAATGGGATTATTACCAATAACTGGTGTACCATTACCATTTGTAAGCTATGGAGGAAGTTCATTAGTAACAAACTTTATATGTATAGGTCTATTATTAAACATCAGTGCTAGAAGACAAAAAGCCATATTTATGGATTGATGGAAAAGGGGATGGTTCTCTTTTCCATTTTTTGGAAAAAGAAACACAGGTAAATTGTAGTAGGGTAGGTAGAAAAATACCATATTAAATACAAAAAAAGGAGGATTATATGCCATATCTACACAAACTAAAAATAGGAAATGTCGAACTAGAAAATAATATAATATTAGCACCAATGGCAGGAATAACAGACTTACCATTTAGAATTATATGTGAAAAATATAATCCAGGATTAGTATGTACAGAAATGGTAAGTGCAAAAGCTCTATACTATAATGATGAGAAAACAAAGCTTTTATTAAATACAGAAAATGAAAAAAGACCAATATCAATGCAAATATTTGGAAGTGATATAGAATCCATGAAAGTTGCAACAAGATATCTAAATGACATTGCAGATATAATAGATATAAACATGGGATGTCCAGCACCAAAAGTAGTAAAAAATGGAGATGGAAGTAAATTATTATTAGACTTAAAATTAGCAGGAGATATTGTATCAGCAGTAGTAAACGAATCGAAACACCCTGTTACTGTAAAATTCAGAAAAGGATGGGATGAAAAAACAATAGTAGCAGAACAAGCGGCAAAAATATTTGAAGAAGCGGGAGCATCAGCAATTACTATTCATGGTAGAACAAGAACACAATATTATTCAGGTAATGCTGATTTAGACATAATAAAAAAAGTAAAAGAAGCAGTAAAGATTCCTGTAATAGGGAATGGAGATATAAAAGACGGAGAAAGTGCCTTAAAGATGTTTGAATATACAGGAGTAGACGGTATTATGGTAGGAAGAGCGAGCATAGGAAATCCATATATATTTAAAGAAATCGAGGAATATTTGCAAGGAAAAAAATCACAAGAGATTACAAAGGAAGAAAAACTAGCTACAATGTTAAAACATATTAATCTAGCAGTAGAAACTAAAGGCGAAGACATCGGGATAAAAGAAATGAGAAAACATTTATCTGCATACATTAAGGGGTTACCAAAAAGTGCAGAAGCAAGAGAAAAAATTAACAAAATTGAAAATAGATACGAATTGGAAAAATATATAAAAGAATACTTTATCCATAATGACCTTTGCATTGAATAATTTCTATTTGTTCATTGATAATTCTATAAACTAATCTATTTGTATCATCAATTCTTCTACTCCAATAGCCATTTAAATTTCCTTTTAGAGGTTCGGGCTTTCCAATCCCTGTAAAACTATTTCTTCGAATATCTATTAATAATATATTTATTCTTTTTAGTGTTTTCTTGTCTTGTGTTTGCCAATAACAATATTCTTCCCATGCTCTAGCAGTAAAAGATATATTATTCATTTTCCATCGCCTCTAATTCTTCCATTGTTTTTACAACGACTTTTCCTTCTTCTAATTGTTTTATTGACTCTTTTATAGCTTTCATATTGCTTTCAGAATAAAATGGGTCAATAGAAACATCAAAAGGTATTCTCTTCTCACGTATTACTTTTTTTGCAAATATATTAAATGCTGTAGACATTGTTATTCCTAATTCATTACAAATTTGTTCCATTTGTTTCTTTGTTGTTTCGTCTATTCTAAAATTAATTAATGTTTGTGCCATAAATATCCCCCCTTTCTAATAACTATTATATTACAAAAATAAAGACAATGTCAATATAATGTATATATTATAATTATTATATACAAATAAACATGATATTATTATAAAAAATGGAACAGTTCTCTTTTCCATTTTTTCGCAAAAAGGAATATAGATAAATTGTAGGGGCAGGCTCTGTGTCTGCCCTTTTTAATCATGCACAAAAATGAAAAGAGAAACATATATATATAATATTTATTTTGGAGGATATCTTATGAAAAACAAAAAAATTATATTTATTTGTATATTTATTATTAGTTTTATAATAATAATTTCTTTTTTTAATTATAAAAAACAAAATTTGGGAAACAATATAAGTAAATCAATTACAGATTATAAACAAAATATTTTAAATATTAGTTCATATGAAGCAACAATATCAGTAGAAATAATTAGTAATAGAAACACAAATAAATATATCTTAAAACAATGGTATAACAGTCCAAATACTTTTAAGCAGGAAGTTCAAGCACCAGAAAATATTAAAGGACTTATAACGTTATATGATGGTTCAAATTTAGAAATACAAAATACAAACTTAAATCTAACAAAAATATATAATGATTATAATTGTTTATCAAATAATATATTAAGTCTAAATAGTTTCATACAAGATTTAAAAGAAAGTGAAGCTGAATATATAGAAACAGAAAATGAAACTACAATAGAAATAGAAACTAAAAAGAAATACGCTTGTTATAAAAGGCTTAGTATAAGCAAAACAACAGGAAAGCCAACTAAAATGGAGATATTGGATGAGAACAAAAACACGTTGGTTTACATATTATATAATGAAATAACAATTAATAGTACAAACAAAAAAATATAATGTAAGAAAAAATTAAACTTTACTATCAAATAAAACAACTAATATTAAAATATAAGAACAAACCGTAAGAAATTTACGTAGTAAATTTAATGCGGACTAATATTATAGAAACTAAAAAATCTATAATATTAAAAACACTAAACTAAAATGTAATATCAGGAGTGAGAAATAATGATAGTTAAAAGAGGAGATATGTTTTACGCAGATTTAAGTCCAGTTATAGGTTCAGAACAAGGCGGAGTGAGACCAGTACTAATAATTCAAAATGATACAGGAAATAAATATAGTCCAACAGTAATAGCAGCAGCAATTACATCACAAATTGGAAAAAATAAATTACCAACACACATAGAAATAAGTTCTCGGAAACAGTGGTTTAAAAGCAGACTCTGTTATATTAACAGAACAAATAAGAACAATAGACAAAAGTAGATTAAAAGAAAAAATAGGACACATAGACGATAGTAATGTAATAAATAGAATAAATAATGCCTTAGGAGTGAGCTTTGGATTAGAATAAAATTTTAACATTTGAGGACGGAAAACTAATTTCCGTCCTCAAATATTAACACTTCAATTTTTTTATAATTTTTATTTCTCTGTATAAATTATCAATCAGCTCAAGTTTAGTATCTATAGCTTTCCTATAATCTTCCAAAACCTCTTTATAATTATCAAAATTTTCATTACGTGCAAATAATACTTTCATGCCATTCTCATAATATTCTTTAGCTTTTTGAGATTTCTTTTTATCTCTTTGAATCTCAAACTCAGCAATTTGAATAAGTCTACTTAATTCATTTTTTAAATAACGAACATACTCTTTTGTCTCAGATATTTCATAGTAAGTATCATCTATTACTACTTTAAATAAAGCATTTAAAGGTTTTTTATTAATTTTACCATTATTAGAATTATAAAGAGCATCCAAAGCTACAACTTGAGGAGAAGGGACAGTCTCTTTTATCAAATCTTTTAAAGTGGAAGAAATATTAACGTGTGTAGTATAATGTCTTTTAGTAACTAAAGCATCAAATATGTCTGCGACATGTATAATTTGTGAAGCATAAGGTATTTCTTTACCAGAAGCCCCATTAGGATAACCAGAGCCATCAAGGCATTCATGATGATACAATGCACCTTCTGCATATAGCTTTAACTTTGGATCCTTCATACATAAATTGTAACCAAAAACAGTATGATTTTTCATTACCCCATATTCCTCTTCAGTCAACTTTCCATCTTTAAACAAAATATTATGAGGAATAAAAATTTTTCCTATATCATGTAAATATGCACACATAGTTGCATATAATATAAACTCTTTTTTACAACCAAGATATTCACAAATACGGCAAGTAAGGTTTGCAACATTTTGGCAATGTCTTTTAGTAATATGGTCTAAGTTATCAAGTAAAGCTAATTGATAACGCATTGTTTGATTAAGGTTATAATTAGCCATATTCATTGGGCTATAAAAATCAAATTTATAATCTGCTGACATCTTTAGTATCATTCCTTTCTTTACTATTATGCAAGAACTTTCTACACAATTTTTATTATATCACATTTTCCAAAATTAGTAAAAGGGTATTGATTTTTTAAAACATTAATAATAAAATAATATCATGCATAAACTGTGAATAGAAAGAAGAGGGATATGTAGTGGTTATAATATTAGATGCTATGGGTGGAGATAATGCCCCAGAAGCAACAATAAAAGGAGCAGTTAAAGCCATAAAAGAAGTTGGAGAAAATACAGAAATACTATTAACAGGAAATGAAGAGATAATTAACTCAAAAGTAAAAGAACTATTTGGGAAAGACACAATAGGAGAAATATCACCAAAAATAAAAATACATAACACAACTGAAACAATAGAAATGGAAGATAAACCAACAGAAGCAATAAAGCACAAAAAAGACTCATCAATGGTAGTTGGATTTAAACTACTAAAAGAAGGAAAAGGAGATGTATTTGTATCTGCTGGAAACTCAGGAGCATTACTTACAGGAGCAACACTGTTAGTAGGAAGAATAAAAGGCATAGATAGACCAGCATTAGCGGGAATTTTACCATCTTATCATAGTAGATTACTATTGATAGACTCAGGTGCAAATACAAACTGTAAGCCAATAAATCTATTACAATTTGCACAAATGTCAACAATATACCTAAAAAATACCTTTGGAATAGAAAAACCAGCAATAGGATTATTAAATATAGGAACAGAAGAAACAAAAGGAAATGAACTGACTAGAGAGTCATATAATTTATTAAAAGAAAAATCAGAAGAACTAGGTATTAATTTTGTTGGAAATGTTGAAGGAAGAGATGCATTCTCTGGAAAGATTGATGCAATAGTTACAGATGGATTTACAGGAAATATATTTTTAAAAGCAATAGAAGGAATAGGAAAATTAGTAAAAAAATCTTTGACAGAAAGTTTAAAACACAATATATTATCTGTAATTGGAGCGATACCATGTATTCCAGCTATCAACAGATTTAAAAAAACAATGGATTATAAAGAATATGGAGGAGCATTATTTTTAGGAGTAAAAAAACCAGTAGTAAAAGCACATGGAAGTAGTGATGAATATCTATTCTATTTCACAATAAAACAAGCAGAACAATTTGTAAATAATAAAGCAGTAGATAGAATGATAGAAGAATTTGAAAAAATATAAAAAAAACCATTGACAAAAATGAAAATCTATATTATCTTGATACTAAATATAAAAATAACAAAAAGGAGGAAAATATAAATGGAAAACGATGAAATTTTTGGGAAGGTAAAAAAAATAATTATTGAACAATTAAGTGTTGCAGAAGATGCAGTTACAAAGGAGGCATCTTTTATAGATGACTTGGGAGCAGATTCATTAGATGTAGTTGAACTAATAATGGCATTAGAAGAAGAATTTGACATGGAAATCCCAGATGCAGATGCAGAGAAAATTGCTACAGTAAATGATGTCGTAGAATATATAAAAGAAAAACAATAGGATTTCGTGAGAAATTAGCAAAGCTAATTTCACTAGACAAGTGATGCAGAAAATAAAATTTTCTGCATAAATGATGTCGTAGAATATATAAAAGAAAAACAATAATTAACTTTTTTAAAATATTTGACATTATCAATTTTATATATTATAATAATTATAGAAAATAAGGAACCACAAAGTGTGGTTACCAATGTTGAATAATATTAATTGGTCATATCTCTATTGGTCAGCAGAGATATGATTTTCTTTATATGTAATTATAGTTATAACTATAATCGATATAAATGAGATGATAGTAAGAGTAACATTTGTAAATAATGATAACATTAATAATTGTAAAAGTATTTCTTTTAACATTCTACACCACCTCGCTTTCCTTTATAAAATTAAGATGGTAACCACGTTCTACTTTTCCTTATTTTCATAACAAATTATACATTTTATAGTACTTATTGTTAAGATTTTGGAAAAATTGTTTGCATAATAAAATATAATACACTGATTGTTATAAGAAAGACAATATTTATTATTGACAAAGGAATAAATTTATATATATAATAAAGAAAATAACAAGAAAAAACATATATAAGAAAAGGAGAGATAGTTATGAATATTAAAGTAACAGGAAAAGATGTAAAAGTTACAGATGCAATAAAAGATTATGCAGAGAAAAAACTAGATAGAATTGAAAAATATTTTGAAGGAGAAGAAATAGATGCAATAGTTACAATAAAAGCAGAAAAAAATATACAAGTAGCAGAATTACAAGTAAACACAAAATTTGATATGTTTAGAGCTGTAACAGAACACGCAGACCTTTATGCTGCAATAGATAAGAACATAGATATATTAGAAGGACAAATTAGAAAATATAAAACAAAAAAAGATAAAATGAATAGAGATAATTCTTTAAAAGTTAAAGAATCTGTATTTGCAGAAGAAGTAAAACCTATTGAAGATGAAATTATAAAAACATTATATTATGAAATAAAGCCAATGGCTCCAGAAGATGCAAAACTAAAATTACAAGAAAAACCAGGAAATAATTTCTATACATTTATAAATATTGATACAGGAAAAGTAAATGTTATTTTTAGACTAAAGGATTCTAAAAATTATGGTTTAGTTGAGCCACAAAACTAAGAAAACGAATTTTGAATTGAATAATGTAGGGACGCCCTTGGGGCGTCCGTTCTGCAATAAATAATATATAAAAAATATGTAAAGGAAAAATATATGAAAATAGGAATAGATATTGGTGGGAGCCATATTGGAATTGGGTTAGTTGAAAGTAATGGTAATATTCTTGTAAAAAAAGAGAAAAATATAACTAGTGAAGATAGAAAAAACATAGAAAAATTTATAGAAGAAACAATTGCAATAGCCATAAATGAAATTCTAAGGAATAATAAAATCAAAGCAGAAGATATAGAGATGATAGGAATTGCATGTCCAGGAACATCAAAAGACGGTGTAATTATTAAAGCAGAAAATCTCAAAATTTATGATTTTCCAATTGTAGAAAAATTACAAAGATACTTTTCAGCACCAATAAAACTATCAAACGATGGTAAATGTGCAGGATTATGTGAAAAAGAATATGGAGCATTAAGAGAATATGAAGATGCTGTATTTATTTGTTTAGGTACAGGAATTGGAGGAGCAGTCTTCATGAATGGAAAAATGCTAAGACCTAAAAGATATCTTGGCATGGAACTAGGACATATCACAATAAAAAAAGACGGACAAGAATGTAGCTGTGGTAGAAAGCGGATGTTTTGAAATATATGCGTCTATGAAAAGATTGAGAGAAAAGATTGCGAAAAAATTAAACTTATCAGAAGACTTAAATGGTGAAATTATATTTGAATTTGCAAAAAGGAATATGGAAAAAATCGAAGATATATTAGAGGAATTTGCAGATAACTTAGTAGAAGGGATAACAAATATAGTAAACATATTTGAACCAGAAGTAATCTGCATTGGAGGAAGCTATGTATATCATACAGACATATTAGAAGAAAAAGTAAACAATGCTTTAAAAAAAGCAAAAACATATAACAAAGAAATACCCAAAATAGTAACAGCAAAATTTGAAAACAGTTCTGGTATTATTGGAGCGACATTATTATAAAGGATAAAACAAATTTATATTTGAGATAAAAGAAAAAAATTGCCTTATAATAATTAATATGATAAAATGATAAAAAAGAAAAAGAGAAGGAACAATAAAATATGAAAGAGCAACAATACATATTAAAAAATGTAAAATCATTTGAACCAAAACATATTTTTGAATGTGGACAATGTTTTAGATGGGACAAAGAAGAAGATAATTCATATACAGGAATATTTGGAAACAATGTTTTAAACGTAAAAAAAGAAAGAAATGATATAATATTCAAAGGTATATGTGAGGGAAATATAGAAGAAATATGTAAAAAATATTTTGATTTGGAAAAAAATTATGAAGAAATAAAAGACAAATTAGCAAGTATAGATGTATATTTAGCAAACAGTATTGACTATGGAAAAGGAATTAGAATATTAAATCAAGATTTATGGGAAACAATAATATCTTTTGAAATTTCTGCAAATAATAATATTCCAAGAATAAAGGGAATAATAGATAGGATATGCAAAAAATATGGAAATGAGATAAAGTGGAATGAAAAAAAATATTATACATTTCCAAGCATTCAAGCATTAAGTAAAGCAAGCATAAAAGACCTAAGGGACTTAGGTCTAGGATTTAGAGATAAAAGGATTTATGATACAACACAAATATTTTTAAATGGAGAAATGACTTTAAGTGAATTAGAAAATGAAAAAGACACAGAAAAAGTCAAAGATAAACTGCTAACATTACCAGGAGTTGGACCAAAAGTTGCAGATTGCATATTATTATTTTCATTGAAAAGATACGAGGTATTTCCAATAGACGTTTGGGTAAGAAGAGTAATGAATGAATTATATATACATGAAGAAGACGAAGAAAAAGTATCAAAAAAAGACTTACAAAAACTAGCAAAAGACAAATATTCAAATTTAGCTGGACTAGCCCAACAATATTTATTTTATTGGAAAAGAGAGGCGTAAAAATAAAAGAGAAAGAGGGACAGAAGATGAAAAAGAATATAATATTAGCAACATTAATAGTAATGGCTATAATTTTAGGAATAGCATTAATAAGCAATCTAACAAGAAGCAGAAATTCTCTAGACAAAATCATATATAACGCAAAAGTAGAAGCAGAAAA
>JAAWHY010000013.1 GCA_022795675.1 Clostridia bacterium | reverse complement strand
TTTCCATCTTTTATTGTATAAGTTCCACATTGTCTAAACTCAAAATCAACATTTTTTCTTATACATTGTTCTCTAATATCTAATGCCCAGTTATAATCAAATATCCTAGCATTTGTATCTGATTCTCCACCGACAAACAACTAATTCAATATCATCAAGATATTTTTCAATATCTATTCTCTCTAGTAATGGTTGTGCTGTTATACATTTATGTTTTATTGGTAAATCTTTAAAAATTGATAATTTATAATCTGCATTTTTTTGATTTTCAATAGTACAGCATACAACTACATTATCATATCCATTATTCCAGTCATTTGGAACACATTTTGTAAATCTATCTATTCTTTTTGTTAGAAACAAAAAAGTACATTCCTGTCTTTCTTTAATCATTTTCCAACATTCATTTCTCCACTGGTCTGCTTCTTCAATAAGAAAATCCGTAGAAATCCTCTCCATGGATTCCACATTGCCATATTATTTCACTCCTAAAATCTTGATTTTTCATAATTATAGGGAATACTCGTTCCTACAACGACATCTTCTATTTTTTCTATAATTAACCAGTCATCCATATTTCCTTGATGGTCAAAATCTAATGCTGTAATTTTTTTTGTTACTTTTTCCATAAAATAAAGTATATCATCTTTAAATACTCTACTATGTTATATCTTCCATAATTATTCCTTTTTTCTTATTGGGTGTCTTATAACTGTCTTTAATTTACTTACATCACACCTTCTTGGATCACTCAAATATATTTCATGATGGTATCTATTATCAGTTATATCTAATTTATAACCATTATCTTTCATATATTTGTGCATTAAATTAATAGTAGTGGGTTCATCATCATAAGATCCTATGTGCATACATTGAACACAGATTCCTTCATCATAACTTAAAAATTCTACTTTTGAAAAGTCTACTTTTTTCTTATTTGTTGCTTCCTTTATAGCCCACTCAAAATCTTCTTTTGTTACAAAGTCTGGTAATCTAATAATAGATATAAAGTTCATTTGGTCTTTACTATTATAGTCAATACTATCCTTCATTTCATCTTGCCACCAAAATCCTTCAAGTGGTGGAACTACATATTCAAAATAACCATCTATTTTATGAGTTCCTTTATAACTCATTTTTATAGTAAAAGCAATCGCATATAAAAGTCCTATTGTTTGTTTATACTCTCCGTTTTCATCATTAGGATTTCCTTTTCCTCTAACTGCAATATAATTCATTTTAGGAATTTTTACAATGCTTGGTTTATTCTTTGGCATATAAAATTCCTTATATTCTTTTTTATAATCAAAAGCCATTTTATTTTTCCTCCTGACAACATTAATTTATAACTTATAGTTTTTTCTCGTTTACATTTTTCCTTAAATTCTTTTTTATTCATATATTATATCTCCTTTTAGTTCATAAATAAATTTTAACTTAAAAAGACTTATTGTACCCCATATTTCTTGTATCTATTTTTATATTTCTCTTTTGCTAAATTAACTATTTCATTAACAAATTCTTGCTTGCCATCAGTATATAGATCTCTATTTGATTTACATTTATTAAATAACTCTAACTTTAATTTTTCATATTCTATAGCCTTTATTTGATTCTCACTAAGATAATCTCTAAAGTATAACTCATCGCAATCTCCATATTTTTTTATATGAATATGAAATACTTTTTCGGAATAACCATTTATTGTATATCCCTTATTAAATGATATTTTGTTTATACTTTCACTCATTAAAATATAATCATTGTTAAGTAACACATCTTTTACAATATCTTTATTATCAAAGTTTATTTCTATTAAGATGTCAATAATTGGTTTTGTTTTTATATTTTTAATTGATGTGCTACCTATATGACTTATTCTCTTAGTATAGTTACCTAATAATAATTTTAAATTTTGTTCTTCTTCATAATAGACTTCTTTAAATTGATTATCAGAATTAACAAAAGTTATTGGAAATAAATCCCATAATTCATTTAATGTCATATTTTTTAATTCCATATATACCTCACTTTAAATTGCTCTTCCCTCTTTGGTATCATTAATCCAATATTGAATTGAAGTGTTTTCTAATTTCTTTTAAACCATAATGATATAAAAAGTTTTTATATATTACTTTTTCTTTTTTGATTTTGGTATAGGTGTTACTTTTTCTAGTTCAATAATAACAGATTTACAAAATTCATTATTATCAATATCTAAAACATAATGTTCTTTTGCTCCATTATATGGGTAACCAGTTTCTGCATTTTGCATCATATCTTTAATACAATCTAGTTTCTTAACAAATGCTACATTATCACAAACTATAATAATTGGCTTATCATTAACATATACCATAAATTCACCAAACATTTTCTTATATCTTATTTCTCCTACACCTTTTATTTGTTCACATACATATTCTATGTATTCATTTGTTGTAGCCATTTTTCTACTCCCTTCCTTAATTACTAATTAACTAATTTATCTTTAATATCAAGTTTTTTAACTATTTTTCTATCAATTTACTTTACTATATCAAATAACTAACCAATAATATCTTTAATTACTTCTCCTGCAATAATTAGACCTGCAACTGATGGTACAAAAGATATACTCCCTTGTACTTGATTTCTGACTGTACCTCTTCTTTTAATCTCTGGTGGATATATACAACCATTTTTACGACTGTCTTCTAATTTTATTGGTTCTTCTTTTGAATAAACCACTTTTAATTTTTTTATATTTCTTTCTTTTAATTCTTTTCTCATTACTTTCGCCAATGGACATACACTTGTTTTATATATATCTGTTACTTCAAATTTCGTAGGATCTAGTTTGTTTCCAGTTCCCATACTTGATATAATTGGAATATCTAATTTATTTGCTCTAATAACTAATTCTATTTTTGCTGTTACAGTATCTACTGCATCTACAATATAATCTATTGTATCATCTAATATTTCTTTGCTATCTGGCATAAAAAACTCTTGATAAGTCTCTACCTTTGCATTTGGATTTATTTCTAATATTCTTTCCTTCGCCACTTCTATTTTGTATTTTCCTACTGTTTTACGAGTTGCAATAATTTGTCTATTCAAATTTGTTAAACATACTTTATCATTATCTATTAATATGAAATTTTCTACTCCTGCTCTTACTAATCCTTCTATCACAAAAGAACCTACTCCACCAATTCCAAATATAGCAATTTTTGCTGTATTTAATTTTTTTATTCCATCTTTTCCTATTAATAATTCTGTTCTTGAAAATTGATTTGGCATTTTTATTCTTTCTCCTTATAATGATATTAATTTAAATTCTATGTAATCGCAACTAACTAATTTTATTTCTATCCCATCTATATATCCTTCTATTGCCTCTTTATGTGCTTCACCATGTAAATGCCCATATACACATTTTTTTACATTATACTTTTTCATTATTTGTATGAATTCCGAATTTTCCAACAATGTATCATTTGTTGGTGGATAATGCATACAAACTATTATTTCCTTGCTTTCTCCATATTTATTAATTCCATCTTTTAAAGATATTTCTAATCTTAATAATTCTCTTTTATATATTTTTTCGTTTTCTGCATCATTAGCACTAATTGTCCATCCTCTTGTACCACAAATTATTTTATCTTCTACTAAATATGAGTTATTATATAAAATGTCTATATCATTGAAATTATTTGATTTAAAAAATGCTTTTATTTTATTTAATGTTCCCCACCAGTAATCATGGTTTCCTTTTAGCATTATTTTTCTACCTGGTAGTTTGTTTAGATATTCAAAATCTGGTTTAACTTCTTGGAAAGTCATTCCCCATGAAAAATCTCCTGATAATAGTACTGTATCTTCATTTTTTATGGTTCTTATCCAGTTTTCTTGTATCTTCTTCTCATGATTTTTCCAATTATCCCCAAATATATTCATAGGTTTATCTGTATTAAAAGATAAGTGCAAATCTGAAATTGCATATATTGACATATTTTTTCCTTCCTATTTTATAAATTTTCTCCTATTTTTAGGTTTGGTACAGCATTTAAGTCTAAATTAGAAATTTTACCTGATAAAAAATTATAGTATCCTGCTGATGCTATCATAGCAGCATTATCTGTACATAGTTTTAATTCTGGATAATATATATCTATTCCTAATTCTTTTCCTAATATTTTAAATCTTTCTCTAATATATGAATTTGCTGATACCCCTCCTGCTAATGCAACCTTATTCACATTCATTTCTTTTATTGCCTTTGTTGTATTGTTTATTAGCATATCCGTAGTGGCTTTTTCAAAGCTTGCACATAAATCTGCTTTATTTATATTTGGCTCTTTATGATTCAAATTTAACACTGCTGTTTTTATACCACTAAAGCTAAAGTCTAAGTTATCAAAATAAGTTTCTGGTAATTTTATACTTGCTTGTCCTTCTTTTGCTAGTTTATCTATTTTAGGCCCTCCTGGATATTCTAATCCAATTACTCTTGCGACTTTGTCATAAGCTTCTCCTATCGCATCATCACGTGTTTTACCTAATATTTTAAATTTCGTATAATCTTCTATATATATTAAATGTGTATGTCCTCCAGATATTACAAGGCATAAAAATGGTGGCTCTAATTTTGGGAAAGTAATATAGTTTGCTGATATATGACCCTCTATATGATTTACTCCTATTAATGGTTTATTTAATGCAAAACTTAATGCCTTAGCATAGCCAACTCCTACTAATAAAGCACCTACTAGTCCTGGTCCATATGTACATGCTACTACATCTATGTCTTCAAAACTCATATTTGCCTCTTTAAGTGCTTGTTTAGTAACATTAGAAATATTATCTATATGTTTTCTTGATGCTATTTCTGGTACAACTCCACCAAATTGTTTATGAATTTCTATTTGTGTATTTATTATATTTGTTAGTACTTCTCTACCATTTTTTACTATTGCTACTGATGTTTCATCACAACTTGATTCTATTCCTAGTGTAATTATATCTTTCATATTTTTCCTTTCAATTTTAATCATCTTGTAAAGTCTTTTTGTTCTTTATTATTTTCATTCAAAGATTTCTCTTGCGGACGCCAAAGGGCGCCCCTACATTATCTAATCTCTAATTTCTACCTTTTAATTTCTAGTATTTAAAACAACGATAATAATAGTTTTACTACAGTAACTATTCCTTGATATATACCAGTCATAATAGGTGTTATTATAATACTTGATAAATTTGTAATCCATATTACTAGAAATGCCATATAAAACCACATTTCATGGTCATATATCCAGTTTCTAACATTATATGGCATAAATCTTATAAATATTTTTGAGCCATCTAAAGGTGGTAGTGGAATTAAATTAAATACTCCTAATCCTATATTCATTATAATAGCAGTTTGAAGCATTGTTAAAATAACCTTTCCTGTTGTAGAAACAAAAAATGTATCTCCTGCAAATTTTAAAATTAATCCATCAATTAGAGTAAGTACAAATGCTAATATAAAATTCATTAAAGGACCTGCTAAAGATACTAAGGCTTCTCCGTTTCTTCTATATTTTGGATTGAAATTACTTGAATCTATTTGTACAGGTCTTCCCCAACCAATTCCACAAAACATTAACATTAAGATTCCTATAGGATCTAAATGTTTTAATGGATCTAAACTTAATCTTCCTTGTCTAAGTGGAGTATCATCTCCTAATTTCACTGCCATCCATGCATGTGCAAATTCATGAAAAGAAATTGCAATTATTACTCCTGGGATTGTTAATAATAAAGATAATAAACCTGCTGTTCCCATATTAACAACATTAAAAATTACTATAACAGCTAGAATTATATATACTGCTCTTTTATCAAAACTAAACATTAAATAATATCCTCCTAAAATTTTCAAATTTTCGATTACACCATACTCTGTAGTCTATAAATCATCTGTCTTAAATGCTAAGTAACCTTCATATAAATAGCTATTGTCTATGCCTTTAATATATACTTCTCTATCATTTATCTTGTCAGTTAAACTTTGTTTTAATAATTCTTTAATCTCTGTATCTTTTATAGGACTACGTTCCATTGCAAGTAAATAATCTGTTTTATCAACTTTACTCCAATCAACTACTACGTTTAACTCCTTTTTTAAAATTAAATCAAGCCACATTCTTGTACTTCTTCCATTCCCTTCTCTAAATGGATGTGCAATATTCATTTCTACATATTTTTCTATTATTTCTTCATAGGTTGATTGTGGCATTTTCTCGATATTTTTAACAGCTTCATCAAGATAAGCAAGAGGTATAAATCTAAAATTTCCTTTTGCTAAATTTACTTTTCTCAAATTTCCTGCAAACTCATATATTTCTTCAAATAAATATTTATGAATTTTTTTCAAACTTTCAAATGTTCCTGGTTCTAATGTATTCAAATATCCTATCTCAAACATTTTCTTTGCACGTGTTTTACTTATTCTTTCTTCTTCTCTTACTAGTTCTGCTTGGTCAGTAATATTTAATTTATTTTCTAAAATCATCTTTACCTCCTCAGGCAATGTTTTTCCTTTATAAATTCACAAACGCTACTTTGAAAAATATAACTATTATTTTAGCTATTTAAAGTACATACATTATATACTAATATTGCTTTGAAATCAAGGGCAGATTATAAATATACATAGTACAATATATTATATTATGACAAAACCCCTAGAAACTGTCTAGGGGTTTTGTGCCAATACACTACCAAACTCTAAAAAAACTTGAGATTGGTTTATAGAACGACTTATCTAGCATATTTTAATTGTACTCATTATAGATTTGTTGTATTTCTTCTCCTGTAACAGTTTCTTTTTCGATTAAAACTTGTATCAATTTCTCTACCAGTTCTCGATGAACATGGATTAATTTTGATGATCTTTCTTCTGCCTCCTTTATTATCTGAGAGATTCTATCGTATATATCACTTAATATCTTCTCACTTAGGAGATCATACTCTTTTAGGCATTTTATAGAAATGGGTCCAAATTTTGAATCCATTCCATACACAATAACCATTTTTGTTGCAATTTTAGTTGCAAACTCAATGTCTTTAGAAGCTCTTGTCGAAATATCACCAATAATCTCTCTTTCAGCTGCACGTCCAGCCATAAGAACTGCTAATTCTTCCATGAGTTCAGTCTTACTACTGTACTTCTTATCATCAGTCGTATCATTCCAAGCCAATCTTTTGTTTATATTATGCGGAATTATTGATACTTCTTCAATCCTGGGTTGAGTAGACATAAACAAACTCACTACTATATGACCAGATATATGAGTGGCTATCACTCTTTTTTCTTCTTCAGACATAATAGTATCTTGTACTTCTTCTGATGGAGTCCTTCTTTTCCACTGAACTACACGATTAATAGCTAATACTACTAGTACTATTATCCATACGTGAATTAGCCTTACAGGATCATAGAAGTCATTATTTCTTTTAACAATCTTAACACCTCTATCTTCTGCATCCCTTAAAATATCAGCATTTTGAGAACCCAAAATTACTGTATACTTTCTTTTCAAAGAATTCTTATCATCTACCCTAATTCCTCGTAGTCTAACTATCATGTAGTCAGAATCCTCATCAAGCTCAACAGAATAAATTATACCTGAGTTCATAGCGTTAAGAAAAACTCCATAACTCATTCTATTGGTGAATACGAGCTCTGGGAACGCAATATAAAAGTTTGCTAACAAAAAGAGTATAACTGCAAGAATCTTAGGACTTGCTTTTTTGTACATTTTTAACATTTGATGTCTCCTCCATTTTCTTTTATTTTTGTTGCTTTATTCATCGTTCTATAAAATTTTCAATGTACAATTTGAAATTAGATTTATTTTATCACATTGTTATGTAAATTTCAATATTAAATATATTTTTCTACATTCTTTTGTATTTCATCTTCCATTTCTTGCATTGCTTCAAGAGTGTTTTGTAGTAATTCATCTAATTCCCATCCCAAATTGGCTGCACCTGTATCAATTATTTCTCTTGAACATCCTGCTGCAAATTTCTTGTCTTTATATTTTTTCTTTAGGCTTTTTAGTTCCATATCTTTTGTGCTTTGTGATGGTCTCATTTTTGCTGCTGCCCAAATTATTCCTGATAATTCATCAACTGCAAATAGTATTTTTTCCATTTTATGTTCTGGTTCAATATCAGAACAAATTCCATATCCATGACTACATATTGCATGTATTAGTTCATCATTTGCATTAATTTCTTTTAATAATTCAGGAGTTTTTTTACAATGTTCCTCTGGATACATTTCATAATCTATATCATGTAATAATCCTGCTAGACCCCAAAATTCTTCATTTTCATTATATTTTTTAGCAAGATATTTCATGATTTGTTCAACTGTAAGAGCATGTCTTATATGAAATTCTTCTTTGTTATATTTTTTTAATAATTTTATTGCTTCTTCTCTATCTATTTTTGTTTCAAAGTTATTATTTTTATCGACAGAGTCTGTTTTTTCTTTACTTTCTATTACTTTTGACCTTTTCTCGCTTGTATTATTAAGTGGTTTCATTGTTGGGAAAAATAGTATATCTCTAATTGAAGCACAATTTGTTAATAACATAATTAATCTATCTAGTCCTATTCCCATTCCTCCTGTTGGTGGTAAACCAATTTCTAGTGCATTGACAAAGTCTTCATCCATTCCTCCTGCTTCTTCATCACCTTTTTCTTTTGCCTCTACTTGTTTCATAAATCTTTCATATTGGTCTATTGCATCATTTAATTCTGAATAAGCATTTCCATATTCTCTTCCACCTATAAATAATTCAAATCTTTCAACTAAACTTGGATTGTCTTTCTTTCTTTTTGTAAGTGGTGATACTTCTACTGGATAATCCATTATAAAGGTTGGTTGAATTAATGTTTCCTCAACAAAAGTTTCAAAAAACTCATTAATTATATGTCCTCTAGTGTTTTTATATTCTTCATATTCTACCCCTTTTTCTTTTGCTAACTTTTGTGCTTCTGCATCTGTATTAACCATGTTAAAGTCAACACCAGTTATTTCTCTAATTGCATCTATCATTGTGATTCTTCTCCATGATGGAGTTAAATCTATATCTGTTCCCTGATAGTTTATTTTTGTTGTTCCTAAGGCATTTTGTGCAACAGTAGAAATTAATTGTTCTGCAATGTTCATCATATCATTATAATCTTCATAAGCAGAATAGAATTCCATAACTGTAAATTCTGGATTATGTTTAATATCCATTCCTTCATTTCTAAAATTCTTACCAATTTCATATACTTTATCAAATCCACCAACTATTAGTCTTTTTAAGTTTAATTCTGGTGCAATTCTTAAATACATTTGTAAATCTAGGGTGTTATGATGTGTGATAAAAGGTCTTGCTGCATCACCTGTTGCAACTGTTGTAAGCATTGGTGTTTCTACCTCCATATATCCTCTTTTATCCATAAAACTTCTAATTTCTTTTAATATTTTACTTCTTTTTATAAATGCTTCTTTTACTTCTGGATTTACTATTAAATCAAGATATCTTTGTCTATATCTTAAATCCTCATTCTTTAATCCATGAAATTTTTCTGGTAATGGTCTTAGTGATTTTGTAAGTAAAACAGCTTCTTTTGCATGAATTGATATTTCTTCTGTTTTTGTTTTAAATACAAAACCTTTTATACCAATAATATCTCCAATGTCCCATGTTTTAAATGCTTTATAAGTTTCCTCCCCTAAATCATTTATACTTACATAACTTTGAATTCTCCCTTCACTATCTTGTAAAGTACAGAAAGAAGCTTTCCCCATTATTCTTTTTGCCATTATTCTTCCTGCAATACTTACATCTTTTTCTTCTAATTCCTCATAATTATCTTTAATTTGTTTACTTGTATGCGTTCTGTCATATTTCGTTATTGCAAATGGATCTTGTCCATTTTTTTGCAATTCAAATAATTTTTCCTTTCTAATTTGTATAAGATGATTCTCGTCTAACTCTTGTTCTACATTATTATGTTGTTCGCTCATATTATCACTTTTCCCTTCTTCTCTATAATTTAATCAACCTCTTCAGACACCTGTTTTATTGTTGATATATATTCTGATAACTTTTCTTCAAGTCTTACTTGACACTTTTTTAAAACTTCAACTAATGAATTTATTTCATTCGTTGTTTGTGCTTTGTATAATGACTCTCTATATTCTTTATTATATTCATCATCAATAGCTATAAGGTCAATTGAATTTTCTATACATTGTTTTAGCATAATAAATCTTCCTATTCTTCCATTTCCATCTTGAAAAGGATGAATCTTTTCAAACTGTTGATGAAAGTTTGCAATATCATATAATTCTTTTATTTCTTTTTCTAGTAACTTTTCAACTAGTTCTTCAACTTCATATGGTTTTGCAAGTTCAATATTTACACCTCTTAATTTATTGGGGATTTTTTTATACACTCCTACAAAACCATAATTTTCATCGCTTGTATTTTTCTTTAAAATTGAATGGTATTCTCTTAGTAACCTTGGTGTTAACTTTTCATTTAAAGTATCTATTACAAAGTCAAATAATTCTAAGGAGTTTATTGTTTCTTGTACATCATTTACTGAATGTTCTCCTGTTACCATATTTTGCTCTAAAAGTATATTTAATTGTTGAATACTAAAAGTACTTCCCTCTAATTTATTAGAATGATATAAATATTCAATTTTGATATCATCATATACTGAATTTTTTATTTTGGACAATTTTTGCATTGTATCAATAGATATTTTCATATTTTTCCCTTTCTAAATTTTTAAAGTATATACATTATATACTAATATTGCTTTAAAATCAAGGGGTACATTACATTATGTACCCCCCTTTTTAACTATTATTCTGTTTCTTCATCATCTTCTTGATTTTCATTTTCATTAGTTAAACTATTTTCAAATGCTTTATTGAAATTATCTCTTACTTTCTTTTCTATTTCATTTGTTATATCTGGATTTTCTAGTAAGTATTTTTTAGTGTTTTCTCTTCCTTGTGCTATCTTATCTCCATTATAGCTAAACCATGATCCACTTTTTTCTATTATATCAAGGTTTACTGCTAAGTCTAGTATATTTCCCTCCCTAGATATTCCTTTACCATATAAAATATCAAATTCAGCTTCTCTAAATGGTGGAGCCACTTTGTTTTTAACAACCTTTACTTTTGCTCTATTTCCTATGACTTCCCCATCCTGTTTTATGTTTTCTATTTTTCTTATATCTAATCTTACTGATGCATAATATTTTAATGCTCTACCTCCTGTTGTTGTTTCAGGATTTCCAAACATTACTCCAACTTTTTCTCTTAATTGATTTATAAATATTATAACTGTTTTTGATTTATTAACTGCTCCTGCTAATTTTCTTAATGCTTGAGACATAAGTCTTGCTTGTAAACCAATATGAGAGTCTCCCATATCTCCATCTATTTCTGCTTTTGGCACTAAAGCAGCTACTGAGTCTACAACTATTACATCTAATGCACCGCTTCTAATTAACGCTTCTGTTATTTCTAAAGCTTGTTCTCCTGTATCTGGTTGTGATACTATTAAATTGTCTATATCTACTCCTAGATGTTTTGCATATACTGGGTCTAGTGCATGTTCTGCATCTATAAAAGCAACTTCTCCTTGTTCTTTTTGTGCTTCTGCTACTATATGTAATGCTAAAGTTGTTTTTCCTGAAGATTCTGGACCATATATTTCTATAATTCTTCCTCTTGGAACTCCTCCAATTCCTAGAGCAACATCTAAACTTAAGGCTCCTGTTGATATTGCTTCTACCTCCATAGCTTTAAAGTTCCCTAATTTCATTACAGAACCTTTTCCAAATTGTTTTTCTATTTGCCCCATTGCCATTTCTAAGGCTTTTTTTCTTTCATTATTTGTTTCACTCATTAATTTTCATTCCCTTCAATTTCTATTTAAAACGTATGTTTGTTCTAAATATATACTATTAGACATTTTTTGTCAACAGTTTTTTTAAATTTTTTTATATTATAGTAAAATTATCCCAATGGGATAATCTTCTATAGATATAATTATGCAAATTATTAGAATTCGTTTTTTATTTTATTTTTTACACAATATCCTTTTAAAAATGGGCGATTGATAATCGCCCCTACATAATATTTATTGAATTATTGACTTTACTTTAATTCTATATTTCAAAATAAAATTCTACACCATTTTCCTTATTTTCCACACCATATCTTTTTCCTGTTCTCTCCATTATAGCTTTTACTAATGCTAGTCCTATTCCTGTCCCTCCATCTTGTCTATTTCTAGATTCATCAATTTTATAAAATCTTTTCCATATTCTTTCTATATCTTCTTCTTTTATACTGTTTCCTGTATTAAATACTGATATTTTCGTCTTGTTCTCTTTTTGCTCTATATTTATCTTTATTTCTTTTTTTCCATCTATCTCTTTTGCGTTTTTTATAGCATTTGTAAAATAATTATTTATTATTTGTTCAGTATAAAATTCGTCTGCATATATCATAACTTTTTCATTTTTATTATAAATTACACTTACATTTTTTTCATCAATCATTACTTGCAATTTTCTTATAATTTCAGATATTAGTTCTGTAACATCAAATTCAGAATTATTAAGTTCTAATGCTCCATATTCTATTTTTATTAGTTCTAATAATTTTTTCACTAAAACATCCATTTTATTTGATTCGTCTAAGATTACTTCTGCATAAAATTTTCTACTTTCTTCGTCATTTGCAACATTTTCTACTAGTCCTTCTGCATATCCTTGTATTAATGCTATTGGAGTTTTTAGCTCATGTGATACATCTGATATAAATTGTTTTCTCATTTCATCTGTTTTTGATTTTTCCTCTATATCTTTTTCTAACTCTATATTAGTGTTTCTTAATTGTTTTATGGTTTTTTCCATTGTATTTGACATTACATTTATGCTTTTTCCTAAGTTGTCTATTTCATCATTAGTATTAGTTTCTTTATATTTAGAACTAAAATCTAATCTTGACATTTTTCTTGCAAGTTCATTCAATTGTAAAATTGGCTCTGTAAATCTCTTAGATATAATTACTACTATGACGCCACTTATAACTAATGTAATGATACCTATTAGTTGCAAAAAAGTATTTGATATTTTTACACTTTCTTTTATTGCAGCTATTGGCACTCTTATATATAATTTGTATTCATTATCTAGTGTTGCTGTTAAATATATAAATTTGTATCCTGTAGTGATATCTTGTGATTGATTTATTATTATCTTGTCTCCTGAATATATTGAACTGGCATTATGTAAAAATTCTCTTTTTATTATTATACTCATATAACTTGGTGTGAAATCATTATTTGACATATAGACTGTTGCATTATATGGTGTTGTAATTAAGATTTCAAAATTATTATTTATTTCCATTTCTTGTAACTTTGTATCTATATCATTTGTTTCTTCACTATTATAATAAAAGTTTATTATTTTATATGCTTCTAATAGGTTGTTTTCTTTTGAATATATATAAAATCGTTCTAATATTATGTTATTTATTATTATAAATAGAACTATGATTACAGTTATTGTTATACTTAATGTTAAAAATAATCTTGTCCTAATTGATTTCACTTTATTTGTCATTTTTTATTCCCCTTATTTTACTTTGCTTCGAACTTATATCCTATTCCTCTTACTGTTTTTATATATTTTCCTTTTTTACCTAACTTATGTCTTATCTTTTTTATATGGCTATCAATAGTTCTAGAGTCACCATAATAATCATAATTCCAAACATTATTTAAAATTTTATCTCTTGAAAGTGCAATTCCTACATTATCTAATAAATATTTAAGTAATTCATATTCCCTCAAACTCATTTCAACATTTTTTCCATCAACTGTAACAGTTCTTGCTTTATCATCAATTTCTATTCCAGACTTTTCTGTATTATCTTTTGTATTTTCTACCATTTTTCCTCTCTTTAATATTGCTTCTATTCGTGCAACTAATATTTTAGGACTAAAGGGTTTAGAAATGTATTCGTCAACTCCTAATTCAAATCCAAATAATTCATCTTGTTCTTCTCCTCTTGCTGTTAACATGATAATTGGCACTTGAGATGTTTGTCTTATTTGTCTTAATACAGACCAACCATCAAGTTTTGGCATCATAACATCAAGAACTATTAAAGATATAGTATCATTTTCTATATTAAATATTTCTATTGCTTCCTCTCCATCTTTTGCTTGTAAAATTCTATATCCTTTTTGCTCTAAAAAATCTTTAATCAATGTTCTCATTCTTTGTTCATCATCTACAATTAATATGGTACTATTTTTCATATTAAATTTCTCCCTTTATACTAATTTATTTATATATATCATTTATATAAGAATTTTATATATTATTTATGTGAATTTTATGTAAAAATATATAACAAAAGAGCACAGTGGTGTCATGTCTCATGGGTATTCCCACAAACGGTGCCCCTACTATATAAAAATAGGCACAGTACTTGTGCCCCTTATATTTGCTGACTAGCTTCTCTATTCCATCTAAGAACTTTTATGTTTTTATAAATTTCTAATATCTTACTATATTTTTGGTATTCATCTTCCCATAAAATATTAGGCACTCTATCAAATGCTGAAAATACTTTTTCTGCTTCCATTAAAAATACTATTTGTTCCTTTTGAGACATCTGGTCATATTCTTTTGATGCTCTATATAAACTTTCTAATATCTGATTTGCTTGTACAAAATCCCAAAAATCCTTTACATTCATTCCTGCCAATTTTATTTGCATTACAGAATAAGCAATTAATGCAAATATAATTATGATTAGTATATATACTATTATCAATAGGTTCACGTTTATTATCTCCTTATTTTTTCTGATGTTTTATATTTTAACATATCTGTTTTTCTTTTTCAATAGTTTTAAGTTTACACAAAATGTTCATCTAAATTACTTGCACATTCTCGTAAGAAAAATTTATCTGTTTGTCCTGCAATATAATCTATTATCATTCTTTTTACATTTGTATTACTTTTATATTCATCACTTTTTAAGTTTATATATTCATATAAGTTTTTTTCTGAATATGGTAGATTAGCAGAAATCTCAATTTTATTTTTGTAATCTGTTTGTTCTAATTTGTTTAGATAGATACCATACATTTCTGAAAATGCTTTTTCTAGTGCTTTCTTATTTTTACATGCTTCATCTGAATCATAAATTTTTTTATAATTCCAATTTCTTAAATCTATTAATGCTTTAAAAATACTTTTTGAAAATTGCAAATAATCTCTGTCAATACTATTTTTTATTACATCTAAAATTAAAGTATTTACTATACTTGAATTATTATCTCCTAATACTTCTGTAATCTGTGTTGGTATTTCTTCTCTTTTTATAACTCCAATTGTTATTGCATCTTCTATATCCCTTCCTATATATGCTATTATATCTGATAACCTTACAACACATCCCTCTAATGTCATTGATTTTATGAATTTACTATATCCTTCTACATTAAATACGTTATCTAATTCCTCCAAAAATTTCTCTTTTGTCTTTTCTTTATTTACTTCATATTTGTTTAATAATAGTTCTCCATTATGTGCTAATATTCCATCTAATGTTTGTATACTTATATTAACTTCTTCAATATCTTTTAATATTCTAACACTTTGTGCATTATGACAAAAATATCCTATATTTTCTTTTTTACAAATTTCGTTTAAAAATTTTTCTCCTGTATGTCCAAAAGGAGTATGACCTATATCATGTCCTAATGCTATTGCCTCTATTAAATCTTCATTTAATCTTAATGCTCTACCTATTGTTCTTGCAATTTTAGATACTAATTGCACATGTAATACTCTATGTGTGATATGGTCATTATCTGTAAATGAATAAACTTGGGTCTTATCTATATATCTTGTATATCCTTGTGAATGGATTATTCTATCTATATCTCTAAAAAATGCTGGTCTAATATCAGCTTTATCTTCATTTAATCTAATACAATTATGTGCTTTACACGCATTGTCTGATAAAAAAGATTCTGATTGTAACATTATGGATTTTACATCTTCAAATATGTCTTTCATTTTAGCTCCTCCTAGTATACATTTTTGTGGGCAAGTAATGCTCACCCATACATTAGTATTATATTTATGCTATAAAATAATTGTTATTTTTCTAGACAAATGGAAATTATTCTTTAACTAAATATCTTTTTGCTGCTTTCACAAGTCCTCTAAACAATGGACCTGGTCTATCGGGTCTTGACTTAAATTCTGGATGGAATTGTGCAGCTATAAAGTATGGATGATTTATGTTTTCAACCATTTCAACAAGTTTTCCATCTGGTGATGTTCCTGAGACTATTAATCCTTTTTCTTCTAAGATTTGTCTATACTTATTATTAAATTCATATCTATGTCTATGCCTTTCTGAAATTTCTACTTCTCCATATAACGAATTTGCAAGGCTTCCATCTTTAATAATACATGGATATGCTCCTAATCGCATTGTTCCACCTTTGTGTTCTATTCCTACTTGATCTTCCATTATATGTATCAATGGATTTTTACATCTTATATCAAATTCCTCTGAATTTACATCTTCTAATTTTAATACATTTTTTGCAAATTCAACAACACTCATTTGCATACCTAAACATATTCCTAAGAATGGAATATTGTTCTCTCTTACATATTCTATTGTATTTATCATACCTTCTATTCCTCTATCTCCAAACCCACCAGGAATCACTACTCCTTGTATTCCTTCTAAAATTTGTGATACATTTTCCTTTGTTATGACTTCTGAATCTATAAATTTTACTTTTACTTTTACATTGTTTGCAAATCCTCCATGTTGTAAACTTTCTGCTACTGATAAGTAAGAATCTTCAAGTTTTATATATTTTCCTACAATAGCTATTGTAACCTTTTCATCTCCTATTTTTCTTATGTCATGAATCATTTTTTCCCATTCTTCATTTTTAGCTTCTTTTTTATCTAAATGTAAATGTTCACATACATCGATTGCTAGTCCTTCTTTTTCTAGCATTAATGGTACTGCATATAAATTATCTGCTGTTAAATTTTGAACAACATTTTCCTTTCTTACATTACAGAATAATGCAATTTTTGCCCTCATATCTTCTGGAACTTCTTGTTCTGAACGACAGACTAAAATGTCTGGCTTAATTCCAAATGATTGTAAGTCTTTAACTGAGTGTTGTGTTGGCTTTGATTTTAATTCATTTGAGCCATATATATATGGTAATAATGTTACATGTATATAACATACATCTTCTGGTGCTTTTTCAAGTCCAACTTGTCTTATAGCTTCTATGAATGCTAAACTTTCTATATCTCCAACTGTTCCTCCTAGTTCTGTTATTACAATATCTACATCTTTATTTTCAAAAGCATATATTCTGTCTTTAATTTCATTCGTAATATGTGGTATAACTTGAACTGTTTTTCCTAAATAGTCTCCTTTTCTTTCCTTGTCTAATACTGCTTGATATATTTTTCCTGATGTAACACTTGAATTTCTTGTTAAGTTTACATCTGTAAATCTTTCATAATGTCCTAAGTCTAAATCTGTTTCTGCTCCATCATCTGTTACAAAAACCTCTCCATGTTCATATGGACTCATAGTTCCTGGATCTACATTTATATATGGGTCAAATTTCTGGTTTGTTACTTTATATCCTCTATTTTTTAATAATCTTCCTAAGGATGCAGCAGTTATTCCTTTTCCTAATCCAGATACTACTCCACCTGTTACAAAAATATATTTTGTATTCATTTTTATCTCTCCTTTTATTTTTATATTTCTTTATTATTGTATAGATAACATATTTCTTTTATATGTTTACAGTATTTTTCAATAATTAAATTTCAATGTATTCCTACAATATAAAAAAATAGATTAAATCAAAACCTCTTTAGGGGTTTTTTTTTAACCTATCTCTTTAAGACTTCTTTATATTATCATAATATGACAAATTATGCAATACTTTTTATCGCTTCTTTTATAAAATTTTTTCTTTCAAAAACTTCTTTAGGACAATATTTTTTTACATATTCATCATCATTGTTTAATATTGCTTCTCTAACTTTTGTTGCTGAAAGTCCATTAAATTCATTATTTCTTGAAAAGAATCTAAAATTAATTCTTTGTCTTAGTTCTTCTTCAAACCAACCTTTTATCATATCTATATCTTCTGAACAATAATATGAAAATTCTTTTACTCCCATATTTCCAACTACATTATAGTAAATTAACCTTCCCCATTCTTTATCATCATTATTTTCTTCTGATGACCAATCTGGAAATTCTATAATTTTAATTTTTTTATCATATTCTTGTCCAAATTTCTCTATCAATGCACTTTTTACTAATTCTTTTCTTAAATTAATATCCAAAGGATTTCTTTCTGTTCCAAATTTATTAGCACTTCCAATCATCACAAGTACTTCATCATTATCCTTTAGTACATTTTGAATCATCCATAAATGAGCATTGTGTATTGGTTGCATTCTACTTAAAAAAACTCCTACCTTTTTCATATCTTCACCTTCTTTTACCTTTTCGTTATAACATATTTATATGTTTTTTTCAACCGTTCTTTTAATCTAGCTCTCCAAAATGGACAAAAATGTGAAACTTTTTATTTAGTTTTTTATAAATTTTGTTTCACATTTTATTCATCACACACTAAATTTTCCTTTATTTTTTATATTCATTATGATATACTTCTTTGGCATAAGTGTTTCAATTTTCTTTGTATAATTTTGACTTTATTTACTTAGATTATACTGTTTGAAACGCTTTTTTGCTATATATTTTATTTAATTAGTATTTAGCAATTATTTTAGAAATTATTATGAAAGGAATGAATTTTTTATGGAAGCAAAAAATCGTAGAAGAAAATCTGTTGGAAATGGCGAAGGTTCATTGTATTATAGTGAAACTTTGAAACGATGGTTTTTTCAATATCACTACAATGGACAAAGAAAGACCATTAAACAAAGGAAAGATGAAAAAATAAGTGATTTTAGAAAAAGAGTTACTGAGATAAAATTTATGCTAAATAATGGCACTTACTTTGAAAAAGATAAAGATACCTTTATTAAGATATTAGAGAAACATATTGAGCAAAAGTATAAAGATAACATAATAGGAGACTCTACTTATACTAGAGATTTAAATACAAAACAGCAAATTAAAAAAACTTGTAGCAATTTTATAGATAAACCTATACATTTGATAACTATTGATGATATTGAAGATGCTAAAGATAATATTAGAGAATATTCAAATAATTCCATTAATAAAATTTGGAGATTATT
>JAAWHY010000012.1 GCA_022795675.1 Clostridia bacterium | reverse complement strand
GATAAAACAATTGAATACTTAAATAGTGTGCCAGTAACAAGAAAAAATATAGTAACAAACAAAATACTTTGTGGACTATTATATATTATTTTAATGATAGTAATAATTGGAATATTTAATTTCATAGGATTAAGTTTGAGTGGAGAATTTGATAAAAAATCATATATATTATTAAGCATAACACCACTATTTACAGGGGTAGTTATATTTGCAATATGTTTATTCCTATCAACATTTACACATAAAACAAAGAAAACACTTGGAATAAGCTTAGGAATAGTATTTGCAAGTTATTTTCTAAATATCATATCAGAAATGGGAGAAAGTACAGAATTTCTAAAATACATATCAATTTTCACACTTGCAGATATTCGTAATGTAATTGTAAATGTATCAATCAACCCAGTAATGATTGTATTAACAATAGTAATTACAGCAATATTTATGGCTTTAACTATAATTCGTTATGAGAAAAAGGAACTTATATAATCAAAGAAAATAATGCAAATTCATAAAAGCACATATATTTCTTTATAAGAAATCAGCTAAAACCTAAAACGAGCCAATTAGAAAGCTTTGCTCATTTGGTGGACTTTTATAGGCTTTATATGATATAATAATTAATATTTAAAATTGATAGGCAAAACAATTAATATTATAAGAGGAGAAAAGTATGTACCTAATAGTAGGGTTAGGAAACCCAGAACCAGAATATTCAAATACTAGACACAACATGGGATTTGATACTATAAACTGTCTAGCAACCCAAACAAAAATAGACATTACTAGAAACAAATTCAATGCTTTATATGGAAGTGGAAACATAGGAGAGGAAAAAGTAATCTTGGTAAAACCACAAACATATATGAACTTAAGTGGAAAAGCAATAAGAGAATTCAAAAACTTTTATAAAATAGATTTAAGTAAAATTATAGTTATATATGATGACATTGACTTAGAAACAGGAAAAATAAGAATAAGGAAAAAAGGTAGTGCTGGCTCACATAATGGAATGAAATCTGTAATACAAGAACTTGCATCAGATGAATTCACACGAATTAGAGTTGGAATAGGTAGTCCTGAATATAAGGGAGATTTAATAAATCATGTATTAGAACCTATATCAAAAAAGGAAAGAGAAATTCTAGATGAAGGTATATTCGAGGCAAAATCTTCAATCATTGAAATAATAAAAAATGGAGTAGATAGTGCAATGAATAAATATAATTGATATTGAAAAAGCAGAAAGAAAGGAAACAAAAAATGAAAGAAATAATGATTAGCAAAAATAACAAAGGAACAACAATAGCATTATTGGAAAATGGAGTACTAATAGAAAAATACGAAGACACAGAAAACAAAAATTATCTAGAAGAAAAAATCTATCTTGGAATAGTAAAAGATATATTACCAGGAATGCAAGCAGCTTTTATAGATATAGGAGAAGAAAAGAACACTTTTATACATTTAAAAGACCTTTTGCCTAAAATAGATATAACAAAAAAGGAAGAAAAAAACGATAAAACAATAAGTGAAGTAATAAAACAAGGGGATAAGATATTAGTACAAGTAAAAAGAGATGCCACAAATATTAAAGGGGCAAAAGTATCAACACATATTAGTCTAGCAAATAGATTCACAGTATTAATGCCAGAAACAGATATTATAACAGCCTCACAGAAGATTGAAAATGAAGAAGAAAAGAAAAGGTTAATTGATATAGTAAAAAATATCATTCCTAGAAATTATGGAGCAATAATAAGAACTTCAAGCATAGGAAAAGATGAAAAAGAGCTAAGACAAGATTTAGAAGAATCTATAAGAAAATGGAAGAAAATAAAAGAAAAGGCAGATATGGCAACAAAAGTACCAATATTAATAGATTCTGGTAATAGTTTTATAAAAAAGATGATTATAGATTTAATAGACAAAGACATAACTAAAATTATAATAAATAGTGAAGAATATGTAAACGAAATTAAAGAAATATTAAGCAATATAGACTTAAAAGAAAAGATAAAGCTAGAATTTAAAAACAAAGAAGAAATATTAAAGATATACAATACAGATGATCAAATAGAAAAGACCAAATCAAGGAAAGTTCATTTAAAATGTGGAGGTTTTATTACTATTGATAAAACAGAGGCTTTAACAGCAATAGATGTTAATTCAGGTAGATATACAGGAAAAAGAGATGTTGAAGAAACAATACTAAAAGTAAATAAAGAAGCAACAATAGAAATAGCAAAGCAATTACGATTAAGAGACATTGGAGGAGTAATAATAATTGATTATATAGATATGAATTTAGAAAAAAATAAAAAAGAAATTGAAGAATTATTAAAAGAAGAACTAAAAAAAGATAGGTCTAAAACACAAGTAATAGGATTTTCAAAATTAGATTTATTAGAAATGACAAGAAAACATATAAGAGGAGAAGGATAACATAAAAAATTTACAAAAGATTTTTACCAAATCTTTTGACTTTTACCAAATTTTGTAGTATAATTATGTAGTAAGCAAAATGAAATGTGACTATGAAGGGAGAGATTATTATAATGTTTAATGTAGGAGATTACATAGTATATCCAATGCATGGAGCAGGAACAGTAGATGCGATAGAGGAGAAAAACATATTAGGAGAAAAACAATCATACTACATAATAAAAATGCCAGGGGAAGTCAAAGTAATGGTACCAACATCAAAGGCAGAAGAAGTAGGTGTTAGAGGTATAATAGATAAAAACTCAGCACAAAGAGTATTTAAAATTCTAGAAGAAGACGAAACAGAAATGGCTCAGAACTGGAATAAGAGATACAGAGACAACATGGATAAAATGAAAAGCGGAGATATTTATGAAATTGCTGATGTAGTTAGAAACTTAACCTTTAAACAAAAAGAAAAAGGACTATCAACAGGAGAAAAGAAAATGTTGTTAAATGCAAGACAAATTCTAATTAGTGAATTAGTATTAGTAGAAAGTGCATCACAGGACGAAGTAGAAAATCTTGTAGATAACACAATGTTAAAATCTTATAAAGAATTTAGAGTAGACAACATAGAAGCAGAAGGAATAAACAAATTTATTCCATTTAATAATGAAGACGCAAATGTTGGATAAAACAAAAAAATAATTCGAGCCAAAGGCTCGAATTATTTTTTAACCTAGTACTCTACATAAAGAAGGAATTAGGGAATATCTGTCGAATAGTATAAATGAGATATAAGGAAAGGTGAAAAAAATACAATGATGAGATATAACAATGAAATAATAGACGAAATTAGAAACAGTAATAATATTTTAGATGTTGTATCACAATATGTTGTATTAAAAAGAAGTGGAAGAAGTTACTCAGGACTATGTCCATTTCATAAAGAAAAATCACCATCTTTTTATGTATCACCAGACAAGCAAATATTTCATTGCTTCGGATGTGGAGAAGGAGGAGATGTTTTCGGATTTATAAGAAAAATAGAAAACATTACATTTAAAGAAGCAGTAGAAACTTTAGCTGAAAGAGTAAATATTAAATTACCAGTTTTGGTAAATAGCGAAAAAGATGAGAAATTACAAAATTTAAAAAATAAAGTATACCAAATAAATGAAATTGCATCAGAATTCTATCAAAAAAATTTGCTAAATGCAGATTCAAAGATAGCACAAGATTATGTAAAAAAAAGAAAAATGGATATGTATACTTTAAAAACATTTGGAATAGGGTTTGCAGGGAAATTTGATGAACTCTATCAAGAATTAAGAAGTAAGGGCTTCAATGATGAAGAAATATTAGCATCTAAACTTGTATTAAAATCTGAGAAAACAGGTAAGATGTATGATGCATTTAGAAATAGATTAATGTTTACAATAAAAGATGTTAGAGATAGAGTAATAGCCTTTGGAGGAAGAGCTTTAGATGATAGTAAGCCCAAATACATAAATTCACCAGACACAGTAGTATATAATAAAGGAAGACATCTATTTGCAATGAATATAGCAAAAAAATGTGGTGAAAAAACAATAATGTTAGTAGAAGGATATATGGACACAATATCTTTACATCAAAGAGGAGTACATAATGTAGTTGCATCTCTTGGAACTGCTATGACAGAGGGGCAGGGAAGACTTTTAAAAGGATTTGAAAAAGTAATAATAGGTTATGATTCTGACTCAGCAGGTCAAGGAGCTACAGCAAGAAGTTTAGAGATATTACAAACTCTTGGATTTGATATAAGAATATTACAGATAACAGGTGCAAAAGACCCTGATGAATATATAGTAAAATATGGTGCAGGTCAAATAAAAAAAGCGATGGATAATGCAATATCATTAGTTGAATTCAAAGTAAAAAAATTAAAAGAGACTTTAAACCTAGACAATGTTAGTGACAAGATAAGATTTTTAAATGAACTTAGTAAAATACTATTAAAAGTTGAAAACGACCTTGAAAAAGAAATATATATTACTAAATTTTCAGAACAATACAATGTATCAAAAGAAGCTATATATGCACAATTAAATAAATTACAATATGCAATGAACCAAGGAAACAAAATCCTAGAAAAAACAAATGCAATAAGAAGAAATCCCTCTAAAGAAAGACAGGAAAATCTTGAAAAAGACACAATGAGAGAAAACTTAATTATTTCCTTATTACTAAATAATGATAAAAAAGACTTTATAAAAATAAAAAATGTAATAAATGTAAATGACTTTAAAAACGATAAAAATAAAAAAATTGCGGAAAAAATGTATGAGCAATTTGAAAAAGGAAATATTAATAATATATTGGACTTATTTGAAGATGAAGAAATTATTAATCATATTACATATATAATGTCTACCGACTTTGAAATTACTGATACAAAAAAAGCAATAGAAGATATTTTAAATAAGTTTGAAAAAGAAAAAATACTTAATAAGAAAAGTGAAATTTTAAAAAAATTATCAAGTAGTAATCTTTCAAAAGATGAATTATTAGAATTAGAAAATGAATTGAAAACACTTAGTATAAAGCTAAAAAAATGATATGAGAGGAAGGAAAAATTAATGAATAAAAAAGAGGAAATAGATCAAGAAAATAATGAAATAAAAGATTCCAAAGAAAAAGTTGAAGATATACTAGAAAAAGCAAAGAAAAAAGGCGGAATGACATATGGAGAATTAGCCTCAGAATTAGAAGACGTTAATCCAGATCAAATTGATAAAGTTTTTGATGCATTTGAACAAAGTGGAGTTGATTTATTAGATAGTGACTTTGATGAAGAACCAGACGTTGAAGACTTAAATGATGTAGAAGAAGTTACAATAGAAGAAATGAATAATGTAACAGACTTTGAAGGAATTAGTGTTGATGATCCAGTTAGAATGTATTTAAGAGAAATAGGAAAGATTCCACTATTAACCTATGAAGAAGAATTAGAATTTGCAAAAAAGATTTTAGATGGAGACGAAGAAGCAAAACAAAAACTTTCAGAATCAAACTTAAGATTAGTTGTTAGTATTGCAAAAAAATATTTAGGACGTGGAATGTTATTTTTAGACTTAATACAAGAAGGAAATATGGGATTAATTAAAGCAGTAGAAAAATTTGATTATACAAAGGGATTTAAATTTAGTACTTATGCTACTTGGTGGATAAGACAAGCTATAACAAGAGCGATAGCAGATCAAGCAAGAACAATAAGAATACCTGTACACATGGTAGAAACAATCAACAAATTAATACGTACATCAAGACATTTACTACAACAATTAGGAAGAGAACCTATGCCAGAAGAATTAGCAAAAGAATTAGACATGCCAATAGAAAAAGTAATGGAAATACAAAAAATAGCACAAGACCCAGTATCACTTGAAACACCAATAGGAGAAGAAGACGATAGCCATCTAGGAGATTTTATTCAAGATGATGATTCACCAGCTCCACATGATTCAGCAGCATACACATTACTAAAAGAACAATTAGATGAAGTTATGAATACATTAACTCAAAGAGAAGCCAAAGTATTAAGACTAAGATTTGGACTAGACGATGGAAAAGCAAGAACACTAGAAGAAGTAGGAAGAGAATTTGATGTAACAAGAGAAAGAATAAGGCAAATAGAAGCAAAAGCATTAAGGAAATTAAGACATCCAAGCAGAAGCAAAAAATTAAAAGATTATATGAACTAACTTTTGTTCTTATATTTTGTAAAAAAGAAAGGAAATAATAAGAAATATGAGTTATATAGAAAAAGAAGATGAAAATAAAATACAAAAAGAAGATATAAAACTAGAGAATCCACTTGCAGTAATGATTAAAGAAGACACAACAGTAGAAAATGTACAAGATATAATAAACGATGACCCAGACCCAGTAAGAAGAGATGAATTTAAAAAAGCAGATGCAATAATATCAGCATTAGACCCAGAACCAAATAAGAAAAGAAAAAGAAGTAGAAAGTCAAGGGAAAAAGAAGAATTTGACAGAGATCTTGCAATCACAAGACAACAAGAACTATTAAGACAGAAACAACAGGAACAGACTAAACAAAAAACACAAGAGAAAAATGATAAAGGAATAGAGCGTGGAGAATAATTTCTAAAATATATTGACAAATAAAAAAAAAACAGTTATACTATTAAAGAAATTTATGGCGATGTAGCTCAGTTGGCTAGAGCATTCGGTTCATACCCGAAGTGTCGAGAGTTCGAATCTCCCCATCGCTACCAAGAAACAAAAACCGTACAAGTATTGAAATATCAGTACTTGTACGGTTTTTTATTCTCACAATTAATGCAAAAGTAATGCAATAGCCTTTTTAGTTTATTTTTTCTCAGTAGGAATTACAATATTCTTTTTATTATCGCTATCTTCAATTTTTTTATTTATATTTATGTGACTATACACAGGTGAGATTTCTAAAGTACCATCACCTGAAACGATTTCATAATCTTTTTTATCAATTTCATCATCCATAAAGGCCTCCATTCGAGCAGATATTGCTCAAAAAACTTATAAAATCCAATATAAAATATAGAATAAAACGGATTTTACTTAACTTTATGTTACCATAAGTAGGTAAAAAAAGCAATAAAAAAAGAAAAATTAATTGAAAAAATCATAGTATTATGGTATCATGTTAAAAATAATATAGGAAACATGTATAAAGAAGGTGATGAAGTGAAACAGGAAAAATCATGTGGAGCAATAATATTAAAAGAACAATGTAAAGAATTACAAGTATTGCTATTAAAACATAATGCTGGACATTGGGCATTTGCAAAAGGACATGTTGAAGGAAACGAAACAGAAGAACAGACAGCCTTAAGAGAAATAAAAGAAGAAACTAGTCTAAATGTTAAACTAGACACTAACTTTAGAACAACTGTAACATATTCTCCTATGGAAGATGTAGAAAAGGAAGTAGTTTATTTTTTGGCATATAAAATAGAAGGAAATGAAACACCACAATTAGAAGAAATATCACAAATACAATGGTTAAACTTAGAAGAAGCAAAAAATACAGTAACATATGAGCGAGATAAAGAAATTTTAAAAAAAGTAGAAAAATATTTAAAAGAAAGGAAATGATAAAACATGGAAAGAAAAAGAGGATTTGAAATAGCAAAAGGATTTGAAGATAAGGAAATTAATTTACCTATTAGAAAAACAAAATATTCAGCAGGATATGATATAGAAGCAGCAGAAGACTGTGTAATACCACCATTTAAAAGAGGAGATAAACCATTTTTAGTAAAAACAGGATTAAAGGCATATATGCAAGAAGATGAATATCTAAAACTTTGCAATAGAAGTTCTAATCCAGGAAAAAAAGGATTAATATTATCAAATAGTATAGGAGTTGTAGATGCAGATTATTATGGAAATCCAGATAATGATGGACATATAATGTTTGCCTTTTTCAATGTAAAAGATGAAGATACAATAATAAAAAAAGGGGAATGTATAGGACAAGCAATATTTGAAAAGTTTCTTGTAACAGATGATGATGTTGCAATTGGAGAAAGAACAGGTGGATTCGGTTCAACAAACAAATAATACAAAAAAATAAAAAATAATCATCTTGAGAATACTAAAATTTATGATAATATAAATAATAAAGGATAGTTATGGAAAATTATTATGAGATATTAGAAGTAAGCCCAAATGCATCAAAAGAGATAGTAGATAAGGCATATAGAACATTAGCAAAAAAATATCATCCAGACGCTAACTCCATAGACAAGAAGCAATGGGCTGAAGAAAAATTTAAAAAAATTAATGAAGCTTATGAAGTTATTTCTAATGAAGAAAAAAGAGAAGAATATGATAGAAATTTAAAAAGACAAGAAGAACAATATTTAATTGAAAATGAAGATTTAAAAAGCAAATATGAAAAACTATATGAACAAAACCAGATATTAAAAAGTGAGTTAGAAAAGTTATCTTCCAATCCTGCCAATAATGTAGGTATGCCGAATAACAATATAAATGATACAATATATAATAATATGCAAGATCAAATCAACCAAAGAGTTACTCAATCAGTAAATAGAGCATATCATGACGCTTATATACAAAGAATGAGAGACTATGGATATAGAATTTATCATAAAAAAACTCTAAAAGAAAGAATGAAAGATTTACTTAGTATTATGATTGCTATAATAATTATTTCAATAGTAATTTTTATTCTATGGCAAATACCTTCGATTAGGAATTATATAGAGACAAATAAAATCTTTCAAGCATTTAAGAATGCATTTTTTAAATAAAGGAAAATAGGACAATTCTTATTTCTGCATTTGTGGAAAAGAGAGCTGTCCTATTGACTTTTTTTGCATTTTGAGGGATAATATAGGCGGTTTTTATAACCTTAAAATATTTTATGATAAATTTTGTTTATCAAGAGGAGGTCCTTATGTCTAAGGTTGACGTGGTTTTAGGTGCTTTTTATGGAGACGAAGGAAAAGGAAAAATTATAGATTATTTATCAACAAATGCTGATGTTTCAATACGTTGTACAGGTGGAAACAATGCTGGACATACAATTGAAGTTGATGGTGTTAAATATGCATTTCATCTGATTCCATCTGGAATTTTAAATGAAAATACTTTAGCTGTAATAGGCAATGGAGTTGTTATTGACCCTAAAGTTTTAATCGAAGAAATTGATAATTTGAAGGCTCATGGATTTTCAGTATCAAATCTAAAGATTAGTGATAAAGCACATATTATTATGCCTTACCACATTACTATGGATAAATTGTTAGAAGAAAATAGAGGTACTGAAAAAATTGGTACTACTGCTCGTGGAATTGGTCCTTCATATTGTGACAAATTTGAACGTTCAGGAATAAGAGTTCAAGATTTTATAAGTCCTGAAAGATTTAAAAATTGTGTTATACGAAATGTAGAAAATAAAAATAAAATATTTGCACTATATGGAAAAGAGCAATTAGATGCAAACAAAATTATTGAGGAATATTCTAAATATGCTGAAATACTTAAGCCTTATGTTGTTGATACAGTTGTATTATTACATAATTGTATAAAGGACAATAAAAAACTCCTTTGTGAAGGAGCTCAAGCTACTCTTTTAGACATAGATTTTGGTTCATATCCTTTTGTCACTTCATCAAATCCATCAATGGGAGGAATCTGTGCAGGTTCAGGAATAAGTCCTAAGGATATTGGAGAAATTTATGGAGTTATAAAAGCATATTCATCAAGAGTAGGTGCTGGACCATTTTTAACAGAACAATTAAATGAAACAGGAGATAAAATACGTGAACTTGGACATGAATATGGAACAACGACTAAAAGACCTAGACGTTGTGGTTGGTTAGATTTAGTTGCTATAAAATATTCAGTTATGATAAATGGGATAACTGGTATAGCAATAAATCATATGGACACAATAGGAAAGTTTGATAAAATTAAGTTATGTGTAGGATATAATCATAAAGGGAAAATCACAACAGATTTTTCTACAAATCCAGATTATTTGAATAATTGTGAGGCAGTTTATGAAGAATTTGATGGGAATTTTGGTGATTTATCTAATTGCAAATCTAGAGACGATTTACCTATTAACGCCCAAAAATATTTAAAAAGAATAGAAGATATTTTAGAAGTTCCTGTTAAATTTGTAGGAACTGGTGCTGGACGCGAAGATTTAATTGTGTGTTAGTGGGTATCCATACAATTTTGGAAGGAATGATGTTTTTGAATAAGACTAAGAGAAAGATATTTGAAACTTCTATGAATCTGTTCGCTAAAAAAGGATATGAAGCTACTAGTATTGAAGAAATAACTTCAGTTGTTGGAGTTGCTAAAGGGACGCTTTATTACCATTTTTCTAGTAAAGATGAGATTTTTAATTTTTTAGTTGAAGAAGGTATGAATCTTTTAAAAAATAGTATTTTAATTAAAACCTCAAAATTGGATAATGTTAAAGAGAAATTAAAAGCTATAATTTTAATTCAAATTAAGGTTTTAGTAAAATATGAAGATTTTATTACTATTTTACTTAGTCAAATTTGGGGACATGAACCTAGAAATATTGCTTGTAAAAATTATGTTTTTGGTTATATAAATATCATTGAAGGAATTATTCAAGATGGTATACATAATGGTGAACTCGATAATGTTGATCCACAAGTACTTGCATCAAGTATTTTTGGTTTCACTTGTTCAAGTCTATTATATAAAATAAAAACACAGGAAGAATTAGATATTCATACTCTTTATCATGAATACGTTAATGTTCTTTTAGGCAAATATTTTAGATAGATTAAGGAGGATTTTATGCCGAATGATAAAAAAACTATAGAAAACATTTTAATAAAAAATAGAATATATATAGCAATTATAGCAATAATATTAATAATATTATGTATTCAAAACATATATTTTATAATACCATCAATAATAGTCTTTACATTAATAATAATATATACATATTGGACTGACAATAAAAAAACAACACAAATAACTCAACATATAGAAGAACTAACCTTTAGTATAGACTCAACAGCCAAAAATACATTAATAAATTCACCATTTCCACTTGCTATAATAGAAACAGATGGAAATATAGTTTGGAAAAGTATAAGCTTTGTAAACGAATTTGGAAATGTAGATATTAAGAACATTTTAGATAACTTAGCTAAAGAAATAAAGACAGAAGTTGAAAATAATGATTCAAAATCAATAGATATGCAAATTAAAATAGAAAAAAAGGATTACAAGATAATTGGAGAATGTTTAAAGAAAAAACAAAAAGGCATAAAGAAAAGAACAGAATATATGGTAGTATTGTATTTTATAGATAATACTGAAGAACTATCTATAAATCAGAAATACGAAGAATCGAAATCTTGTGTTGGAATTATATCTATTGATAACTATGAAGAAACAATGAAATCTTTAACAACAGAAGAAAAACCTCAAGTATTAGCAAAACTTGAAAAAAGTATATACAAATGGGCAGAAGTGACAAACGGAATTGTAATAAAAAGTGAAAGAGATATATATGTACTTATATTTGAACAAAAATATATAGAAACATTAAAAGAAAATAAATTTGACATATTAGACAATGTAAAAGAAATTAAAACAGAAGGTCCATTACAGATAACATTAAGTATAGCTATATCACAAGATGGTGAGACAGACTATGAAAAATATAAAACATCACTAGCTACACTAGATATAGCACTTGGCAGAGGAGGAGACCAAGCAGTAATTAGAAATGGAGAAAAATATAATTTCTTTGGAGGCAGAAGTATAGAGGTTGAAAAGAGAACAAAAGTAAAAGCAAGAATGGTTGCACATGCATTAGAAGATTTAATACAAGAATCAGACGATGTAATGGTAATGGGACATGTAAATGGTGATATAGACTCAATAGGATCAAGCATAGGAATATATAAATTTGCAAAAACAGTTGGCAAACCAGCTAAAATAATAAATAATACATATGGAACTACATTACAAGACTTCATGGAAGAAGTACATAAACAAGAAGAATACAAAAATGTAATAATAAATAATAATCAAGCAATATCAGAAATTACAGACAATACATTATTAGTTATTGTAGATACAAATAAAGGAAGTCATGTGGAAGTACCAGAACTATTAGAAAAAACAAATAAAATTGTTGTAATAGACCATCATAGAAGAAGTACAGATTATATTGAGAATGCAACATTAACATTCCATGAAGTATATGCCTCATCTGCATCAGAATTAGTAACAGAATTATTACAATATACTACAAATGAAACAAATCTTACTACATTTGAAGCTGAAAGTTTATATGGTGGAATAATGGTAGACACAAAAAATTTCACGTTTAAAACAGGAGTTAGAACATTTGAAGCAGCAGCATACTTAAGAAAAAACAATGTGGATATTTTAAGAGTAAAAAAGTGGTTCCAAAGTGATTTAGAAAGCTATAATATGATTGCAGACGTTGTAAAAAATGCTGAAATAGTAAGGGACACAATAGGAATTTCAATATATAATAAAGAAGATGAAAATGCAAACTTAATTTGTGCAAAATCTGCCGATGAATTATTAACAATAAACAATATTACAACATCATTTGTATTAGGAATTCAAAAAAATAAAGTATGTATCAGTGGACGTTCAATAGGAGATATTAATGTTCAGCTAATATTAGAAAAACTGGGCGGTGGAGGACATATAGGAGTCGCAGGAGCGCAATTAGAAGGAGTAACATTAGAAGAAGCAAAAGACCTCCTAATAGAAAAAATAGACGAATATTTCACCGAAGGCACAAATTAAATTACTATAATCAAGAAAGGAAAGGAGATAATATGAAAGTTATATTAAATTCGGACATAAAAGGTGTTGGAAAAAAGAATGAAATAATAAATGCAAGCGATGGATATGCAAGAAACTATTTGTTTCCAAAAAAATTAGCAGTTCCAGCAGATACACAAAATATGAATGTATTAAATGCAAAAAAAGCATCTCAACAACACAAAAAAGACTTAGAATGTGAAGAAGCAAAAAAAGTACAAGAAAAAATGAAAACAATAGTATTAAAAATAACAACAAAAGCAGGAGAAAATGGAAAAACATTTGGAAGTATAACATCAAAAGAAATTGCAGAAAGTTTAGAAAAACAATTTAAAATAAAGGTAGACAAAAAGAAAGTAGTTTTACCAGAACAAATAAAAACATTAGGTACATATATAGTAGATGTAAAATTATATGAAGGGGTAGTTGGAAAATTAACTGTATCTGTAACAGAATAGATGAAGAATTACAAATAGAATGTAGGGGCGATTAGTAATCGCCCGTACTCCAAAGAAATTGCCATAGAAAGAATATAAATTTATAGAATAAGAAAGGTAAGATAAAAATGCCAGTAGCAAAAATTCCACCAAATGACATAGAAGCAGAGCAAGCAGTATTAGGAAGTATGTTAACAGACAAAGACGCTGTAATTTCTGCAATAGAAGTTCTAAAGAAGGAAGACTTTTACCGTGAAGATAATAAAGCAATATTTGAAGCAATGATAAGTCTATACAACAGGCCAGAACCGATAGATATAATAACAGTAAAAGATGAATTACTATCTATAGGGAAATTTGATGTAGTTGGTGGATTAGAATACTTAGCAGACTTACCAGAAAAAGTTCCTACCACAGCAAATGTAGAAAAATATATAAAAATAGTAGAAGAAAAATCAATACTAAGAAATCTGATAAGAACATCAAACGAATTAATAACATTAGGATATGATGAAACACAAGAAGTAAACTCAGTTATGGATCAAGCAGAGAAAAAAGTATTTGATTTAATGCAAAACAGAAATCAAACAGGGTATTCTCAAATAAAAGATGTATTAGTAGACTCATTTGCTCAATTAGAAAGATTATACAATCAAAAAGAAGGAATTACAGGAGTTCCCTCTGGATTTGCAGACTTAGACTTAAGAACAGCAGGATTTCACAATTCAGAATTAATAATATTAGCAGCAAGACCAGCAATGGGAAAAACATCCTTTGCACTAAATATAGCAACAAATGCAGCAACAAAATCAGATGTACCAGTATTGCTATTTAGCTTAGAAATGTCAAAAGAACAATTAGTAAATAGGATATTATGCAGTGAAGCAATGGTAGATAGCAATAAGCTAAAAACTGGAAAAATAGAAGAAAACGACTGGATAAAGATAGTTGAAGCATTAGGGCCATTATCAGAAGCAGAAATGTATATAGATGATACAGCAGGAATATCAATAACAGAAATAAGAGCAAAAGCTAGAAAACTTAAACTAGAAAAAAACATTGGATTAATTGTAATAGACTATTTACAATTAATACAAGGCTCAGGAAATAGAAGAAATGGAAGTCGTGAGCAAGAAATATCAGAAATAAGCCGTTCATTAAAAATATTAGCAAAAGAACTAGACGTACCAGTAATAGCATTATCACAATTATCAAGAGCGGCAGAACAACGTAGTGAACACAGACCCATGTTATCAGATTTACGTGAATCAGGTTCAATAGAGCAAGATGCAGACATTGTTATGTTCTTGTATAGAGATGACTATTATAATGAAGAAAGTGAAAATAAAAATATAGCAGAAGTAATAATAGCTAAAAACAGAAGTGGTTCAGTAGGTACAGCAGAAATGCTATGGATGTCAAGCTATACTAAATTTGCAAACATAGAACACTATCGAGACGATGAATATTAAATAGAGGTTAGAAATTAGAGATTAGAACTATTATTTCTAACCTCTAACTTATAATTTATAATAAACTATTTTAATGGAGGAAATATGTTCAAAGAAAAAATTGTAAAAACAATAACAAAATATAATCTAATACAAAACGGAGATAAAATTGTTATAGGATTATCAGGAGGACCAGACTCAATTTCTTTAATAAATGTATTAAATGAAATAAGAAACGATAAAACCTTTGGATTAGAATTTGATTTAATAGCAGCACATATAAATCATAATATTAGAGAAGAAGCGAAATCAGATGAAGACTTTGTAGTTAGATATTGTAAAGAAAAAAATATAGACGTATATGTATTAAGCATAGACCTTAATAAAAAAGCCAAACAAGAAAAAAAAGGAACAGAAGAAGCAGGAAGAAATGCAAGATATGAATTTTTTGAAAAAATATTAATAAAAACAAAAGCCAATAAAATAGCAACTGCGCATACAGCAAACGACAATGCAGAAACAGTCCTTATGAACATAATAAGAGGGAGTGGAACATCAGGGCTAAAAGGAATAAGACCAATAAGAGAAAATAAATTTATAAGACCACTTATAGAAACAACAAGAGAAGAAATAGAAAACTACTGTGATGAACATAAATTAAATCCAAGAATAGACAAAACAAATTTTGAAAATGAATACACAAGAAATAAAACAAGAAATATACTAATACCACTTATAAAAGAAAAATTTAATCCAAACATAATAATAACTATAAATAGGTTATCAAATATTATAAATGAAGAAAACGAATATTTAGAAAAACTTACAAAACAAAAATATAAAGAAATGATAATAGAAGAAAACATAGGGAAACAAATAATATTAGACTTAAAACTATTTAATAGACAAGACTTAGTGATAAAAAAAAGGCTAATATTACATACAATAAATATGTTACAGGGAACAACTCAAGGCATAGGGAAAGTACACATAGATGACATTATAAAACTATGTGAGAACAACTTAGGAAACAAATACTTAACACCAAATAAAAATATAAAAGTATTGATAAAAAACAAAAAAATATATTATTCATTATTCACTATTAATTATTAATTATTCATTACGGAAGGGTACATTAAGTGTACCCTTCCGTAGTAAAAGCCTTGATACAGGCAAGTTTCGACAAAAAAAGTTTTAAAAAAAGTATTGCAAATATAAAAAACTTGTGATACCATAATATCGCTAAAATAAAAATAACGAACTTAAGATAATAAAGAACTGTAAAAAAATAAAAATAGAGGCACTGATTGTAGGGACACCCTTTGGGCGTCCGTTCCTCGAAGGAAATTCCAAGATGAAAAATAATTAATCCATTTTTATTTTTACATAAATTAGAAAGGATGAGAAACATGAAAAACAAAATACAAAGATTTGCAGGTTTCATAATAGTAGGAATAATACTAGTAGTTCTTGCCACTGCAATAATAGATAGGGAAGACAAAAAACTTACTTATTCAGAATTAATCAGTAAGATAGAATTATCTGAAGTTACAGAAATTGAAATATCAGCAAACGGAAAATCAGCATATATTAAATTAAAAGGAGAAGCATTACAAAAAGAAGTAAACATTCCTAACATGGAAAGCTTTATGGATTATATAACAGATTACTTAAAAGCGGGAAACATCAAGCTAACAGAAAATTCAGAAAATATTTTAATAACAATATTAGGACTAATCTCACCATTTGGAATAATAATAATAGCACTGTTGTTCCTATTCTTCACTATGAGTTCAAACTCACAAAATGGTGGATCAAAATCAGTAAGCTTTGGAAAGAGCAAAGCTAAAATGATGACTCCAGCAGACAAGAATAAGATAACCTTTGCAGATGTTGCAGGTGTTGATGAAGAAAAAGAAGAATTAGAAGAAATAGTAGAGTTTTTAAAAAATCCAGCAAAATTCACCAATATGGGAGCAAGAATTCCAAAAGGAGTACTATTAGTAGGACAACCAGGAACAGGAAAAACTTTACTTGCAAAAGCAGTAGCAGGAGAAGCAGGAGTTCCATTCTTTATAATAAGTGGTTCAGACTTTGTAGAAATGTTTGTTGGTGTAGGTGCATCAAGAGTAAGAGATTTATTTGACCAAGCAAAAAGAAATTCACCATGTATAATATTTATAGATGAGATTGATGCAGTAGGAAGACAACGTGGAGCAGGACTTGGAGGAGGACATGACGAAAGAGAACAAACATTAAATCAATTATTAGTTGAGATGGATGGATTCTCACCAAACGAAGGTGTAATAGTTATGGCAGCAACAAACAGGCCAGATATATTAGACAAAGCATTACTAAGAGCAGGAAGATTTGATAGACAAATAGTAGTATCAGCTCCAGATGTATTAGCAAGAGAGCAAATACTAGAAGTACATGCAAGAAAGAAAAAGATTGCAGAAGATGTAGACTTAAAAACAATAGCAAGAAACACAGCAGGATTTGTTGGAGCAGACCTTGAAAATATTTTAAATGAAGCGGCATTATTAGCAGCAAGAAGAAATTTAAAAGAAATAGAAATGAATGAAATTGAAGATGCAATGGTAAAAGTTACTATGGGACCAGAAAAGAAAACTAGAGTTAGAAGTGAAAAAGAAAAGAAATTAGTTGCATATCATGAAGCAGGTCATGCAGTAGTAAGCAGATATTTACCAACACAAGATAAAGTACATCAAATATCAATAGTACCAAGAGGAATGGCTGGAGGATATACGATGTATAGACCAAGTGAAGATAAATCATTTATGTCTAAATCAGAAATGGAAGAAAGCATAGTATCACTACTAGGAGGAAGAGTTGCAGAACAATTAATATTAAATGATATATCAACAGGAGCAAGTAATGATATAGAACGTGCCTCAAAAATAGCAAGAGACATGGTATCAAAATATGGTATGAGTGAAACTGTTGGAGCAATTATGTTTGGAGCTGGACAAGAAGAAGTATTCTTAGGAAGAGACTTAACACAATCAAAAAACTATTCAGAACAAACAGCAGCAGTAATAGATGCAGAAACAAAACAGATTATAGACAAAGCATATACAAAAGCAAAAGAAATTTTAAGTGAACACATAGATAAGCTTCACACAGTAGCAGGAATATTGTTAGAAAAAGAAAAAATCGATGGAGAAGAATTTGCACAAATATTTAATGAACAATAAATTCTAAAATATAAAAGTAAAAAAACAACGGTATTACCGTTGTTTTTTCTTGTAGGGGCGTGCATTGCACGTCCGTATGGAAGGGAAAGTCTTTTTGACTTAAGGTTTAAAAAAATGTATGAACTTCGGTATTGATTTATAATTCTTTATGTTGTAGAATATATTAAACAAGGTGAAAAATTAAAAAATAACAATAATATTTTTTAAAAGTAGATTTATGCCTTAGAAAGGAATGATATTAAACATGAAAGATATAACAGTTAAAGATATTGTTAATATATGTCAAGGAAAATTAATATGTGGAGACGAAAACATAATATGTAAGGAATTCAAAAAAGATACAAGAACTATAAAAACAGGAGATGTATATGTAGGTATCAAAGGAGAAAATTTTGATGGAAATACATTATACGAGGAGGCTTTTGAAAACGGAGCTGAGGTTTGTATTGTTTCAGGAGTTGAAGCTAAAGAGTATGAAGGGAAGACTATAATAGAGGTTGAAGACTCCTTAAATGCTTTACAAAAAATAGCTGAATATAAGAGAAGTTTATACAATATTCCAGTTATTGCGGTAACTGGGAGTGTTGGTAAGACTAGTACAAAAGATATTATTGCAAGTGTTATGTCACAAAAATACAAAGTATTAAAAACTGAAGGCAATATGAATAATCATATTGGACTACCAATGACTATCTTAAAATTAGAAGACCATGAAGCAATGGTAGTTGAAATGGGAATGGATCATGCAGGGGAAATAAGTGTTTTAACAAATATAGCACACCCAACTATGTGTGTAATAAGCAATATTGGAAGCTCACATATTAAAAATTTAGGCTCTAGAGAGAATATCTTAAAAGCAAAATTGGAGATATTAGAAGGAACAAAAGAAGATTCACCAATAGCCATAAATAATGATAATGATTTATTAAATAATTGGATAAAAACAAATAGTACAAATCATAAAATAATTAAATATGGAATAGATACTCAAAGTGATGTAATGGCAAGAGATATAGAATCATTTGAGGATAAGAGCATTTTCACATTAGAGATAAATAATAAAGAATATACTTGCATAGGGAATGATATAGAACAGTGCTATAAAATAGAAATTCCAGTAGGAGGAAAGCACTTTGTTTATAATGCATTATCTGCAATATGTGTTGGATTAGAAAATAATATTGAAATAGAAAAAATAATTGAAGGAATAAAAAATGTAAAACTTACAAAAAGAAGAATGGAAATAGTAAAAAGTAAAAAAGGTATTACTATTATCAATGATACATATAATGCAAATTATGAATCAATGAAAGCTGGTTTAGAGTATTTGCACAGTGTAAATGGAAATAGAAAAATTGCAATTTTAGGAGATATGCTAAACCTTGGAGATTATGAAACAGAATTACACGAAAAAATAGGAGAAGAAGTAATAAAAAGTGAGGTCTCAGTATTAATAACAGTTGGTGAGGCATCACAAAATATTGCAAAAAGAGCATTAGAAATAGGAGAAATTACAAATATTATAATACATGAATGTAAAACTAATGAAGAAGCAATAAAATTTGCAAAAGGAGAATTAAAACAAGGAGATATAGTGTTAGTAAAAGCATCAAATGCTATGCATTTTGATGAAATTGTAGAAAAGATACAAATGTAAGTGCACATTGGGGACGTAAAAAAATGTGCAAATCCTAAAATTAGCGAAGACCTAAAATCCCTAAGAAAATCGACAAAAAGTTACAAAAAAGAAATAAAATTTTTAATTAAAAGAAATAAAGAAGTAAAAGAAGAGTTTCCGCAATAAAAATAAGCGGTAAACTCTTTTTTTCATAAATTTTCCTATTTACAATTAGGAAACATTAATGTATAAGTTAACATATGCACATTGGGTGCACATTGGGGACGTGCACATTGGGGACGTAAAAAAATGTGCAAGAATTATAAAAAGGTACATTTAAACATAATTAATAATTAATAAATTTTCGAAATTATACAATGCGATTT
>JAAWHY010000011.1 GCA_022795675.1 Clostridia bacterium | reverse complement strand
AGTCAACGGTAAAAATATGAAAATAAAAATGTAAGAATTAAAAAGCATATTATAACGGAATTCCTTCCTGCATACATATTTTTCTAATAAATGCATCTTCTAGTGTTATTGTCTCTTCATTAATTCCATAAACCTCTATATTGTTTTCTACTAATTTTTTTACTGTTTTTGCAATTTCTTTCTCATTCCCTTGTATTTTAAATTCGTTTTTGTTTAAAATCTCTGCTGTATTAAATAGCTCAGATATTTCACTTGTATTATTTACTTTAAATAATGTATATTTTGCATTAGCTTCTTCCTTTAATTCTCTTATATCTTTTGTTTCGAGTACTTCACCATTTTTTATGATACATACTTTTGTACAGAAATTATCTAATTCAGCTAAATTATGGCTAGAAATTAATACTGCCATATTTTCCTCCTTGGTTAATTTTAGTATAAGATCTCTTAACTCTTTTATTCCCTCTGGGTCTAAACCATTTGTTGGTTCATCTAAAATTAATATATTTGGTTTATGTAATATTGCTTGACCAATTCCTAGTCTTTGTCTCATTCCTAAAGAATATTTTGATACTTTATCATTAATTCTTGATTCTAAGCCTACTAATTTTACAACTTCATCAATTCTTTCTTTATCTACATTTTTATATAAATTAGCAATTAATTGTAAATTTTTATATCCTGATAAATACATGTATAAGTCAGGATTTTCTACTATTGCTCCTACTCTTTCTATGGCTTTTTCAAAATCTTTTTGTATATCATATCCATTTATTTTTACTGTTCCTTTATCTATTCCTTGCAATCCTAATATAAGTTTTATTGTAGTTGTTTTTCCTGCCCCATTAGGTCCTATAAATCCCAATATATCCCCACTTTCTAGTTTTGTAGAAACATCTTTTATGATGTTTTTTTTACCTAATTTTTTATAGAGATTATTACACTCTAAAACAATATCTCCCATTTCCTTTTCCTCCTTTTACCCATTTATTTTATCAAAATATGTTCTTATTAATTTCATTTTTACTTAAATATCTCCATTCTCCTATTTTTAAGTCTTTTACACCTATGTCACCTATTCTACTTCTATGTAATGCCATCACATTTCTTCCAATTGCTTCACACATTTTTCTTACTTGTCTATTTTTTCCTTCATGTATTGTTATTTCTATTCTAGATATATTTTTTTCAGAATCAGTTTTTAATATTTTTACTTTTGCAGGACGTGTTAAATAGTCTTCTATTTCTACTCCGCTTCTTAATTCTTCAATTTCTTCATTTGTTATTATTCCTTTTAATGTAGCAATATATGTTTTTGTTATTTCATGGCTTGGGTGTGTAACTTTATATATAAAATCTCCATCATTAGTTAGTATCAATGCACCAGAGGTATACATATCTAGTCTTCCAACTGGCACTATCCTTTTATTGATTCCTCTTATCAAATCTAATACTGTTTCTCTATTAAATTGATCTTTTGTTGTTGTTACATATCCAATTGGCTTGTTTAGCAATATGTATATATTTTCGTTTTGCTTTGTTACTTTTTTATTGTTGAAATATACTATATCTTTTTCTGGATTTATTTTTACTCCTAATTCAGTAACAGATTTTCCATTTACTTGTACTTTTCCTTCTTGTATATATTCTTCCGCTTTTCTTCTTGATGCAATCCCACATTCTGCTAGATATTTTTGTAAACGTATTTTTTCTTCTTCCATCTCACATCTCACCTCTTACATCTCATTTAATATTCTTTGAAAATACTCTGGTATTGGTGCTTCAATTTTCATCTCTTTTCCTGTTGTTGGATGTACAAATTCAATTTGTCTAGCATGTAACATTTGTCCTTCTACATTAAATGGATTTTTTCCATTTGAATAAACATAATCTCCAACTATTGGATATCCAATTTCTGCTAAATGTACCCTTATTTGATGTGTTCTTCCTGTATCTATCTTTATCTCTAATAATGTAAAATTGTCATATCTTTTTAAAACTTTAAAATGTGTTATAGCCTCTTTTCCATCTTTTGTAACTGCCATCTTTTTTCTGTCCTTTTTGCTTCTTCCAATTGGCATATCTATGGTTGCTTCGTTTTCTTTTATCACTCCTCTTACTAATGCTATATATATTTTTTTAGTTTGTCTATTCTTTATTTGATTACTAATATTAATATGTGCAATGTCATTTTTCGCAATAATTAATACTCCTGAAGTATCTTTATCTAGTCTATGTATTATTCCTGGTCTAATTTCTCCTCCTATACCAGAAAGACTATTTCCACATAAATTCATTATTGCATTTACTAGTGTTCCATCTGGATTTCCATTTGCTGGATGTACAACTATTCCTTTCGGTTTATTTACAACTATTATATCTTCATCTTCATATAGAACTTCAATAGGAATATCTTGTGCAATTATATCAACCTTTCTAGGTTCTTCTTTTTGTATTATTATTTCATCTCCTAATTTGGTCTTATATGAAGCCTTTGTTATTTTCCCATTTACTAAAATATTTCCTTCATCTAATAGCCTTTGAATTGCAACTCTTGATAATGTGTCTTCTATTAATCCTATTGCTTTATCTATTCTTATACCTGCTTTTTCTTCATCTACTATATATGTTTTCATCTTATCCTCCTATATTTAATATCATCCCTTTATCAATGCATAATCCAGGTTGGAAAAGAATTGTTATAATAATTTTATTTTTCAACCAATATATTTCTTTGGAAAATCCAAAAGTAATCGTCCTGATATATATCTGTATAATTATTATCTTTTTCTAATAACATTTTTAATTTACTATCTGCATTTGTTATTATATGTGTTATTCCATATTCCTCAAATTTGTCTTCATAATATACTCCTAAACTTGCAATATTTAATGCGTCATAGAAAATGTCCTTTTTATTAAATTCTGGACTATATAAATCACACCTTGAATCTATAAATACTGGTATATCTTTGTATAACAAATAACTACCAAAATTATAGTTATTGTATAGTCTTATATCATCAACATTAAGATTATTTAAAATGAATTCACTTGCTTGTACTGGATACAAAGCTTCATTTACATATTTATCATCAATTTTAGGACGATAAAATGTTATACCACAAAGTATTAAAACTAAACTTATTACTAATGTTCCATATGGTTTTACTAATTCTTTTATTATTTTATTTTCTATACCTTCTTTATCATATTTGTTTATAAAGTCCATTATTATTTTATTTAGAGAATATACTCCTATCAATGCTAATATTGATACTTGTCTTCTTGATATTAACGTTAATATAGTTAATCCTCCTAGCATAAATAAGTCTTTAAATGATACTTTTGTATCTGTAAATATCAATAAAGTTAAAATTATAGTCAAAACTACTAATGCATCTATTGAGTCTATTAATACTATTGGAAGGTGCTCTGATATACTTGCAGTTGTATTTCCACTTAGTAATTTAATCATATGTGTATAAGGTTCAAAACTTGTTTGTGGTGTTAGTAATCCTGAAAATAGACAAATTGCTAATACTAATATTAACCATTTTATATTAGGTCTTCTTTCTATTTTAATTCTTAATGATTTTTCCTCCATTTTCTTGACAGCTACACTACCTCTAATTATTTTTTCCTGTAATTCTTTTTTTTGGGTTCTTAGTTTTTCTATTTTATCACTTATTCTATTTTTCTTATCTTCTCCTCGTGTCTTTTTTATTACTTTTTCTAGTCTTTTTATCTTATAATTAGTTAGAATTTTTTTTGTTCTAAATGATAAATTTGATTCTATTAACTTTATTAATACTGCTTCTCCTATATATGGTAATGCTAATATAAAGAATAAATACCATACAGCAGCATGACAATTTGCTATTAATGTAGCTATTATAAATAATCCAATTGCATATCTTTTCTTTTTTGTATTTAAAAATTGTTCTATACATAGTATTTCTAATGTAAAGAATATATATGAAACTAGTTGAGCTCTTGCTGCAATAAAGTTTCTTAATAAATATATAACTCCTAAGCTTAAGAAAAATGATACTACATAATTTTGGTTTATTTTAACGTTTGTTTTATATATTAATATTCCTAATATTGATGCTAAAATCATTGTTGATATATATATTGCTGTCATTCCTCCTGTTTCTGCATTTATTCCCATATTTGTAGCTATATTTTCTCCCACATTATATATTAAATATATTCCTGTATCATATAACCAATGAGGATATGTATATTTTAAGTCTTCATGCCAAGAAAATGGATCTTTCATATCTACTGTTCCAGTTTCAGTAATGTGTTCCCCAATTTTTATTGTATAAAATGTATCATTTTGTAGAGTCTTTGGTGATATTGTTATACAAAATACAATTATACATATTATAGCTATTATATTAAATTTCTTTTTTGTTCTTTTCTCAATTTTCATAATTATTAACAACCTTTCTCTTTATTTTTACAAATTTCTACTGCACACCTTATCCCATCTGCTCCTGCCGATGTTATTCCTCCTGCATAGCCTGCACCTTCTCCACAAGGATATATTCCTTCTATATTTGATTGCAATTTTTCATTTCTTAATATTGTTACTGGAGATGAACTTCTCGTCTCTACTCCTGTTAATATTGCATTAGGATTTGCAAATCCATTTATTTTTTTATCAAAATATATTATTCCCTCTTTTAAAGTTTTAGATACAAAATCTGGTAATATATCATTTAAATTTGATAATGTAACCCCTGGTTTATATGTAGGTTTTATTTCTCCTATTATAACAGATTTTTCATTATTTATAAAGTCTTCTACTCTTTGTATTGGTGCATAATAATTATTTCCTCCTAATTTAAAAGCAGATTCTTCTAATTTTTTTTGAAATTCTATTCCTTTTAAAGGATTTTCGCCTTCTCCTACATCTTCTGGTGTAATGTTTACTAAGATTGCACTGTTTGCATTAATTCCATTACGTGCAAATGTACTCATTCCATTTGTTACAATTGTACCTTCTTCACTTGAAGATGCTATTACCTCTCCTCCTGGACACATACAAAAAGTATAACAAGAACGTCCATCATCTCCATGATATGCTAATTTATATTCAGCTGGTGGAAGTTTTAATTTTGTTTTCGTTCCATATTGAGATTCGTTTATCATAGTTTGTAGATGCTCAATTCTTAATCCAACTGAAAAATTTTTTCTTTTCATTTCTATATTTCTTTCGTGTAATTTGTAAAAGGTTTCTCTAGCACTATGCCCAATAGCTAGTACCACTATATTTGTTTCTATGTCTCTTTTATCTGTTATAACTTTTGCTATTTTTCCATTTTCTATCTCAAAGTCTATTACTTTTTCATTAAATAAGAATTCTCCACCAAGTCTTATTATTTCTTCCCTCATATTCTTAATTATTTGAATCAGTTTATCTGTTCCAATATGTGGTTTACTTGTATATAAAATTTGCTCTGGTGCTCCAAAATTGTAAAATTCCTGTATTACCTTTTTGGCATAAGGATTATTCACTCCGTGAAGTCAATTTTCCATCTGAAAAAGTTCCTGCTCCTCCTTCTCCAAAGTGAACGTTACTTTCTGTATTTAATTTTCCTGTTTTCCTAAATTTCTCAACATCTTTTTGTCTTTCATCTATTTTTTTCCCTTGTTCTATTATTATTGGTTTTATTCCATTTTGAACTAAAGTTAAAGCACAAAATATTCCAGCAGGCCCTGCTCCAATTATTATTGGTCTAGTTTTTATAGGAGTATCACTAAGATTTATGAGTTCTATTTTTTCCTTTTCAACTATTTTAGCATGTTTTATTTTATTATTTGATTCTATATCTATTGTATAATTATAAAATATATCATTTTTGTCTCTTGCATCTATAGATTTTTTATATATTCTCCAAGATAATATATCTTTTATATTAATCCTATATTTTTCGCATATACATTTTATTAACTCTTCCTTATCTAATTCTTCTCTTATCTTTATATTTTCTATTCGATACATCGCTCTCTCCTATCATGTTCATTATTATATCATATCTTTTTAAATTTGTGAAATTTTGCTTTTTTGACTTGTATATTTTTACCTATAGTGTTATAATTTTTTATATAGTAAGAAACTTATCCCAGTGGGATAACTTTCTGTACTAGATAATTATGCGAATTATTAGAATTTCTTTGCGGTTACTACCGCTTAGAAATTCTTAAAATTCGTGTTTTTACAATTTACATTAGGAGGTGATAGATTATGGATAATTTGGAAAGCATATTAAAAAATTTTCTGTCAGAGTTTAAACAGGAAATGCAGGAGTTTAAAGCAGAAATGCGAGCTGAGATGCAGGAATTTAAGGAAGAAATGCGAACTGAAATGCAAGAATTTAAGCAAGAAATGTTAGATTTTAAACAAGAAATGTTAGATTTTAAAGCTGAAACAGAAGCATCATTTAAAATCGTTAACTCTGAAATTTCAAATATTAAAAGCTCTATAATAACATTAAGAGAAGACCTGGAGCGTAATTTTGCTTCAGTTAGAACAGAAATTATAGAAATCAAGGACGATATTAAAGAATTAAAGACTGATGTTAATGAATTAAAATCTAAAGTTGAAATTTTAGGATCTAAAGTTGATACTCATACTTTACAACTTTCTTCTCTTGAAAATAATGTTCGTACACTAAATTTTAGAGCAGATACTTTTCGTAAACGTTTTACATCTATAGAGACTGATTTACAGCCTCTTAAGCAATCAAATGCTTAAAATCTTATCTGCTATAATTTTTATATGATATACATAGCAGAATTTCTCAAATTAAAATTAAAAATAGATTGCTTAAATCTGCAATCTATTTTATTTTACTTATTGCTAATCCATCTCCTGTTTCTAATATTTCTGTTTCTAAGTTTGGATTTTCTGTAATTTCTTTTATATATTCTCTTAAATTTCTTACTGCTGTTCTTTGTTTATGTTTGTTATAGTCACTCATTACATATCCCTTATATAATATATTATCTGCAAAAATTATTCCATTAGGTTTTATTAGTCTTAATGCTTCATTTAAAAAGAAGGTATATTTTCCTTTTGCTGCATCTATAAATACTACATCATATTTATTATTTAATGTTGGTAAAATTTCTACCGCATCACCTTCTAATATATTTATCTTACCTTCTACCTCTGCTCTTTTTATATTTATTTTTGCTTTCTTTACTCTTTCTGTATCACGTTCTATTGTATCAATTTTACCATTTTCTGATAAAAATTCACTAAAACATATTGCAGAATACCCTACAGCAGTTCCTATTTCTAATAAGTTATTAACTTTCTTATCTTTTAATGTTTCTTCTATTACATTTAATGTATCATCCATTATTATAGGAATATGCTCTTTTAGTGATTCTTCTTTTATTTTTAATAATTCTTCTTTATTCATAATATTTATGTGACCTTATTTTTCAATTTTATTTCTTGAGGCACGTTCCCTTTCTTTACTATTTAATATCTTCTTTCTTAATCTAATAGATTTTGGCGTTACCTCTACTAATTCATCGTCTTGAATAAATTCTATAGCTTGTTCTAGTGACATTTGAATAGGTGGTACTAAACGTAATGCATCATCTGATCCAGAGGCTCTTGTATTTGTTAAATGCTTCTCTTTACATACGTTTATAGCCAAGTCTTCTGAACGAGAGTTTATTCCAACTATCATTCCTTCATAAACTTCTACTCCAGCTCCTATGAAAAGTTCCCCTTTGTCTTGTGCATTATATAATCCATAAGTTATTGATGTTCCTGGTTCAAATGCAACTATTGTTCCTCTTACTCTTGATGTTATATCACCTTTATATGGTGCATAAGAATCAAATACATGATTCATTGTCCCATTTCCTTTTGTATCTGTCATGAATTCGGAACGGTATCCAATTAGTCCTCTTGCAGGAATTTTAAATTCTACTCTTGTATGACCTGTTTCTGCTGGTTCCATATTTACCATTTCAGCTTTTCTTCTACCTAATTTTTCAATTACTGTACCGATACAATCATCTGGAACATTTACTACTAAGTTTTCTATTGGTTCACATTTTTCTCCATTGATTTCTTTTATAATAACTCTTGGACGAGATACTAATAACTCAAATCCTTCTCTTCTCATATTTTCAATTAGTACAGATAAGTGTAATTCTCCACGTCCTGCTACTTCAAATGAATCTGCTTGAGCTGTTTCTCTGACTCTTAGACTTACATTTCTTTCAAGTTCTTTGTATAGTCTATCCCTAATATGACGTGATGTTACAAATTCTCCTTCACGTCCTGCTAATGGTCCATTGTTTACACTAAATGTCATTGTTACTGTTGGCTCATCTATATCTACAAAGTCTATTTTTTCTGGATTATTAATATCACAGATTGTTTCTCCTATTCCAATATCTGCAATACCAGAAACTTCTATAATGTCTCCCGCTTTAGCTTCTTCTACTTCTTCTTTATTTAATCCAACATGTGTATATACTTTTACTATTCTTCCATTTACTTTTTTGTCTTCTTTTTTACATACAACTATCGGCATTCCTGTTTTTACTATACCACGTTCAACTCTACCGACTGCAATTCTTCCTACATAGTCATCATAATCAATATTAGATACCAGCATTTGCATTGGACCTTCTTCATTACAGTTTGGTGCTTTTATTGTGTCAACTATTGTTTTAAATAAGCAATCCATATTTCCATCTTCTTCTGATAAATCCTTTTTTGCAATTCCTAATTTGGCAGATGTATATACTACTGGGAAATCTAATTGTTCATCTGTTGCATCTAGTTCTATAAATAAACTTATAACTTCATCTAACACTTTAGCAGGGTCTGCACCTGGTCTATCTATCTTATTAATTACAACTATTGGCTTTAAATTTAGTGATAATGATTTTTTTAAAACTTCTCTTGTTTGAGGCATTGTTCCTTCAAAAGCATCAACTAAAAGTAATACCCCATCTACTGTTTTTAAAACTCTTTCTACTTCTCCTCCAAAGTCAGCATGTCCTGGTGTATCAACTATGTTTATCTTTATGTCTCCATACATTACAGATGTATTTTTGGCAAGTATTGTTATACCTCTTTCTTTTTCAATATCATTTGAGTCCATAACTCTTTCTTCTACTTGTTCATTTTCTCTAAATATATGACTTTGTCTTAATAATTGATCTACTAATGTTGTTTTACCATGGTCAACGTGTGCAATTATTGCTATGTTTCTTATTTTTTCATTGCTCATTTTTTTATATTCATTCCTTTCTAAATAACTAATACGCCTTTCAGAACAAAAGTGGCTTTGCTACACGGGCGATTACTAATCGCCCCTACATTCTATGGCGACTTTGTAAAAGTATAACAATTGATTTTTTATATACGATAAAAAACTTTTAGGGACACGTATACCGTGTCCACTTTTAAATAATTATGTATTATATCTCATATTTTTTCATTTGTCAACTTAATAATATTTTCCATTAAGTCTTTTGCTACATTTTCTATTTCTTCTTTTTCTAATTTGTTTTCTTTTGGTTTTATTGGTTTTCCAAAATTTATTATGACTTTAGAGAATGGTTTATATGTAGCTTGTATACCCACTGGTACTATTGGAACTTTTGCCATATTTGCTATTACTACTGCTCCACTATGTATTTTTCCATGTTTTTCTATACCATTTCTTGTTCCTTCTGGGAAAACTAAAAGTATATTTTTATCCCTTAATATTTTTATACTTTGTTTTATAACTGTTGTGTCATGTGCTCCTCTTTTTACAGGTAATACTTTTGTTTCTTTTGCTAGAAATTTTACAAATTTGTTTACAAATAATTCTTGTTTCGCTAGTACATATATATCATTTCTTTTCATTTTAGCTACTATAACAGGCGGATCCCAATTGCTTAAGTGCTTTGGTGCTAATATATATGCACCTTCTGGTAAATTCTCTTGTCCATATTTTTCTACTCTAAAATATATTGAAAAAAATAGCTTTAGGAAAAATTTTATTATTGCTCTAATCATTTTATAATTACCCTTCTTAATAATATAAATTGTAGGGGCACATTAAATGTGCCTCTATACTATCTATTCATGTATTTTTGAATTTATTATTTCTTCTACTTCCTTAATATTTTCTTCTATATCTCTTCCTGTTGTATCAACTAATATTGCGTCCTCTGCTTGTTTTAATGCTCCGATTGGCTTATTTCTATCATTATAGTCACGTGTCTTTATACTTTCATATACTTCTTCGTATGATAGTTCTTTATCTATTCCTGTTTCTTGATTTTGATTATATCTTCTCCAAGCTCTTTCTTCTAATGAAGCATCTAAAAATATTTTTACTGTTGCATCTGGAAATACTACTGTTCCAATGTCTCTTCCTTCCATTATAACATTTTTTCCTTTAGCTAATTTTCTCTGAAGGTTAACCATTTCTTCTCTTACTTCTTTAATTGTAGATACTGATGATACAAATTGGTTTACATCATCTTCTCTAATTCTTGTAGTTACATTTTTTCCATCTAAGTAAACTTTAGTTTCTTCATCTTCTAAAACCATTTCTATTTTTATTTGTTTTAATAGTTCTGTTATTTTATCTATTTCATCTAGTTTTATTCCTTTTTCTAATATTGCAACTGTTACACATCTATATGTGGCTCCTGTATCAATTGTTATTAATCCCAAGTCGTCTGCAACTCTTTTTGCTATTGTTCCTTTACCAACTCCTGCTGGTCCATCCATGGCTACTACAAAAGACATATTTTTTCCTCCTTAATTATTGTTCTGGCATTTTTAATGTTTTTGCCAATATTATAATATTCTGTATGTTCATTGCTGTTAGTTTTTCTATTTCTTTTTTACATTTATCTTTAAAATCTTTTAATGCTTCTTTTACATTATACCCATATATTAATGTAACTTCCATATATATTGAAGGTCCTATATCATTTTTATTAATTCTTACACGATTGATTTTATCAATTTCATAAGTTTTTGTTGCTAAGTATTCTATTATTTGTTTAAACACATTATCTGATATGGTGAATTTTCCATTATAACTAAATGTAGGTCTTATTATTGATTTTTCGTCTACATAAGGCTCATTTCCATATCCTTTAGATTTGAAAATTTGTAATGGATCTAATATATATCCTGAAAAGTCTTTTTTTATTTCAAATGTTGGTACTGGTATTACATGTTTTCCTTCTGTGACTCTGACATTGTGAGCTCTTTCCATTTCTTCTGGTGTTGCTACATCTTCTATATGAATTATTTTTGTAATCTCTGGTAATGCTAAGTTATGTGCTATTTTTTGCACCATTCCATCTGAGGTTCCTAAAATCATTATACTTTCTGGTTTATATTCTTCTATTGCTTTTTGTATTTCGGCTTGTTCTAGTTTATTTAAAAATAATGCATGTTTTACTGTTTCTATTTTTGTGTCTGCCTTTTTAGCAGAGGTTCCTGCTATTATTTTATTATCATTTATAAATAAACCATCATCTATAATATATTTTATATTGTTTTCTCCTGCAACAAATTGTGCTCTATAACTTTTACCTGTTCCTGATGGTCCAACAAATCCATAAACTTTAATCTTTGAAGTATCAAACATTGATGTTACTCCTTTGCCTTTTTATTTTATCCAATTATATAATATATTATTTTAAAAATCAACTGAATTATTTGCATAATTTCAAATATATTTTTATTCTTTGTCTGTCGTCATTTGCAAATTATTGAAAATTGTAATATAATTATAGTGTTATATAGGTTGAATACCTAATATTAAAAGCAAGGAGGCAGAAAAAATTATGCTAAAAAAAAGAGCTAAAGCTGGAGTCTTCATTGGTATTGGCGTGGGTGCAATTGGGTCTATTTTTTCTTTCATATTTTTATTATTTAACCACATGGAACTATTGGACTCAGCAATATTTTCAACACTAGCCTTTGCTGTGCTCTTTATAGTTGTCTTTGTCAAGGCACTATTCGACAAAGATTTAGACTAGTCAATTTAAGCACGTTGGTGTTTACCTTCGTGCTTTGGCTTTTTATTTTACACATTATATAATATATTATTTTAAAAATTAACTAATTCCCCAAGTTTGCAAATTGCCTAAATTTATGATATAATTAATGTGTAAAAGATGGTTAAATACCTATTGTAAATAGGCAACATAAGGAGGTCAGAATGTTTACAAAATTCATAACAATCTTCATTTGTAGTTGTATTATGGGGCTTTGTCTTGCTTCATTTCCATTTGGTGCCACATTAGCATCGGATATTGATGAAAAAACTACAAATTTTTGTTTAATCGCAAGTGTTGTATTTTTTTTCATTGGTTTTATATTTTCTGCAATTCAATATTCAAAGCTTTGGAATAATTATGAAGATAAGGATGAACATTAAGAAAGAATTTGGGCACGGAGTGTACGTTGTACTCCGTGCTTTTACTTTTGCTTTTTTATTATGGCAGACGTAAAGCCTATCCATTCAATTAATACACAACATTTTATGGTTTTTGCAAATATCTAAACACCTGTGTTTCTCAATTTATATTCTAGTCCTGTGTTTCTTTTTTTGCTGTCTGCATTTTGTATCATAAATTGTATTGTTCTATCACTACTTATAATTATTAACAATTTTTTTGCTCTTGTTATTGCTGTATATAATAGATTTCTTGTTAATAGCATTGGTGAACTTTGAGCTATTGGCATTACTACTACATCAAATTCACTTCCTTGTGATTTATGCACTGTTATCGCATATGAGTGTTCTAATTGCTCTAAGTCTGAATATTCATACCATACTTCCTTGTCATCATCAAATTTTACCTTTATTGCTCCATCAGACGAATCAATATCTGTAATCCTTCCTAATTCTCCATTAAATACCCCTGTTCCATTTTCCTTTTCTTTGCTCCAAGCTATATCATAATTATTTTTTACTTGCATCACTTTGTCTCCAACTCTATATATCGTTTGACCATATGCCTTTTCTGCTCTTCCTACTTTTTTAGAGTTTAGCATTTTTTGTAACTGAATGTTTAATTCTTTTGTACCTAGACTACCTTTTTTTGTTGGTGTTATAACTTGAATATTCTTAAAAAACTCATAGTCCCCATAACTTTTTAATCTGTCCTTGCATAATGTTAAAACATTTTCTATTACTTTGTCTGTATTGGCTTCATTTATATAGAAAAAATCTTGATTTAAGTCTTGTATTTCATCTTTTTTTACAAATAATTTACCATTATTTACTCTATGAGCATTCTGCACTATTTTACTTTTTGCTGCTTGTCTAAATATTTTGTCTAAGTGTATCGTAGTAATTTTTTCTGAGTTTATTATGTCTTTTAATACACTTCCTGGTCCTACAGATGGTAATTGGTCTACATCTCCTACTAATACTAATTTGGTTCCTTGATAAATTGCCTTTACTAGATAGTTCATTAAAAATATGTCTACCATTGACATCTCATCTACTATAACTATATCCCCATCTATCATTTGTACATTTAAGTCTATATCTATGTTTTGAGTTTCGTCCCCTGTTTTTCCTATTTCTAATAATCTATGTAATGTCTTCGAATCCTCTCCTGTCATTTCTGTCATCCTTTTTGCTGCTCTTCCTGTTGGTGCACATAGTACTACTTTTTTTCCTTTTTTCTTATATATATCTATTATGCTTTTTATGATTGTTGTTTTTCCTGTTCCTGGTCCACCTGTTATTATACATACATTATTATCATTTACTGCTTTTAATGCTTCTTTTTGCTTTTCTGATAATTCTATATTTTCTTCCTTTTCTATTGTTTTTAGTTCAGTTTCAAAATGAGTTATTCTTTTTATATTTTTTGAGGTATCTAATATTGCTAATCTTGTAGCAATATTATCTTCTGCTTTATAAAATGGAATTAAATATATCCATTCTTCTTCGTCTCGTTTTTCAACTACAATCTCTTCTGTAACTTTTAAGTTTATTATCTCATCTTCTATAACCTCTCTTGGTACCCCTAAAAGTCCTTTTACATATTCTATTAGATTTTCTTTTACTGTACAACAATGTCCATTGTAACTTACTAGGTTTAAACTATATTTTATTCCGCTTTTTACTCTAGAGTCGTCTTGTATATCTATACCTATATCCATTGCCATTTTATCTATTTGTTTGAAATCCACTCCTCTTACTTTATCTACTAGTACATAAGGATTCTTTTTTATTTCATTTATGGCATCTGAGCCTAAATCTTTATATATCTTTTTAGCATTACTTGCCGATATTCCAAATTGTTCTAAAAAACTAACTATATTCCATAATTCCCAGTTCTCATTAAAACTCTCCCCCATTTTCATTGCTTTTTCATAATTTATTCCTTGTATAGATGAAAGTGCTGCTGGATTTGTTCTAAAAATATTTATAGTGTCTTCTCCAAAGGCCTTTATGATTTTTTTTGCAGTAGCTGGCCCTATTCCTTTAATACTTCCAGATGATAAGTAAATTTCTAATGCCTCTAAGGTTTTTGGCTCTGTTTTTTCAAAGGCTTCTACCTTAAATTGTTCTCCATATTCTTGATGTGTAACATATCTTCCTGAAACTTTCAGTGTATCTCCTGCATTTACAAATGGAAGGTATCCTACAATTGTTAGTTCACCATCTTTTGTGTTAAAATCTGCAATTGTGTAACTATTTAATTCATTTTGATATATTATATCTATAACTTGTCCTTCTAGTTCTTCCATTTTTGCTCCTTCTTATTACTTACTTTAATCCTTTGAATTTATTATTATTAAAATTCCATCACCAAATTCAATTATTGCTTCTTCTTTTGATATTTCATTACTTATCCCTAAACTTGAACCCATAGTTAATGCTCCATTTTTTAACTCGTATTTGAATCCTTTTAAGTTTATATGTTCTACTTTTTCTGTTAATGGAATTAATGATATATATTTTTTTGTTATGTCTTTTTTCTTTATAATTGTTGTTTTATCTATTAATTGTATTTCATTATTTTCATCTATTATTTTACATTTTATATTACTGTCTAGTGCATATTTTAATACATGTATATTTCCTAAAAGATGATCTATTCTTGTTCCTATAGCTCCAAGTATTATTATTTCATCACTTTTTAATTCTACTGCTAGTCTTATAGCAATGTCTGTATCTGTATTATCTTTTATTGGATTGAACTTATGTATTTTTATTGATGTATCTGCTTTGTATAAGTCTAATATTTCACTTTTTACTGTGTCAAAATCTCCCACTATATGTTGAGGATTTACCTTTATTTCATTTAGTATTTTTAGTCCATTATCTACAGCTATTATAGTTTCAAATTCGCTTTCATTTATAGTTTTTAATAAGAATTTTTTTTCTATGTTTCCTCCTGTTACTATTAGCGTTTTCATTATTTCCTCCTATATGTTTGTATACATTATATTGATATTTTTATTATATGTCAAATTACACAAAAAAATTTTCAAAAGAAAGAGGAGCCAATATATCAGCTCCCCTTTCTTTCATTAGATATATATTAAACTCTTGATTCTACAAGAATTTTTATTCCTGTTCTGTCTTCCCCTTCTACTTCTACCTCTGCGAATGCTGGTACACATACTAGATCAACTCCTGATGGTGCTACAAATCCTCTTGCAATTGCAACTGCCTTTATTGCTTGATTTAGTGCTCCTGCACCTATAGCTTGCATTTCTGCTCTACTATTTTCTTTCACCAATCCAGCGATTGCTCCTGCTACTGAATTTGGATTTGATTTTGATGAGATTTTTAAAACTTCCATTGTTTGTGCCTCCTTTAATTTAATTTTTATTTCTTCTTAATACATTTAGGAAATTTAATTTCCTGTATCTTACAGATATATTTATAATACTTTTGAGGCTCTATGTCTATATTTTTTTGGAAATTTTTGGTAGTTTTCATCTCCATTATTATACATTTTTCATGCTTTATTACAAATAAATTCTAGTAATTTTATCAACTCGACATGTTTCGTCATTTATATCAAAAATACACCCATTAAATATACATTCTCCTTCTGCCATTTTATATCTTTCTGGAAGAGTTGTTACAAATCTTTTAAGTGATGCTTCTATGTCCATTCCTATTACAGAGTTTTTAGGTCCTGTCATTCCAATGTCTGTTAAGTAGCCTGTTCCTTTTGGTAATATTCTATCATCTGATGTTTGTACATGTGTATGAGTTCCATAGACTATTGTTGCTATTCCATCTAAATAATTTCCCATTGCAACTTTTTCTGCAGTTGCTTCTGCATGAAAATCTATTATTACAATATCTACTTCTTTTTTTAATTTTTCTACTATTCTTTTTCCTATTACAAAAGGATTCTCCGTTAAAATTCCCATTTCAGTTCTTCCTATTAAATTTATAACTCCTATTTTTTTATCTTTACATTTACAGATAATATATCCTTTTCCTGGTACTCCCTCTGGATAGTTTGCTGGTCTTATTAATTGTTCATGATTAATAAAACTAAATATGTCTTTTTTTGCCCATGTATGATTTCCCATAGTTACTACATTAGTTCCTATTGATAATATATTATTAAAGTGTTTTAATGTAATTCCCATTCCTTCTGCAACATTTTCACCATTTACTATTATAAAATCTATTTTTTCTTTTTCTTTTAATTCTGATACAATTTCTTTGGCCTTTTTTAGACCGCTTTCTCCTATTAAATCTCCCACTGCTAAGATTCTCATTATTTCTTATCATCCTTTCTTGTTTCTATATTTTAGATATATTATATAATAAACATACAATAATATGCAATATACATTTATATTGGTACAGAAAATTTTTCTATAAAGGACGCCCCTACAATTAATGCATAAATAAATGAGAGTTCCTATATAAAGGATACTCCCACTAAAATGTCTATTAACTATTCTTTGTCTGATGTTTTTTCATCATTATCTTCTTCGGTTTTTACAGTTTCTACTGCTTCGGTGTTTTCTGCTGTTCCTGCATTTTCTACTACTTCAACATTTTGTGTTGTTTCTACTGCTTCTACATTTTCTACTGTTTCTACATTTTCTATTACTTCTTCTGTTTCAATAGTTTCTTCAATTGCTTCTTTTAAAACTACTACTTTATTTTCTATTCTTGCTCCAACTTTTTCTTTAGTCTTAGCATCTTTTCCTATTCTATCTCTTAGATAGTTTAATTTAGCACGTCTAGCTTTTCCTACTCTTACAACCTCTACTTTTTCTACCATTGGTGAATGTAATAAGAATGTTTTTTCAACACCTACTCCATAAGAGATTTTTCTTACAGTAAATGTTTCGTTTAATCCTCCACCTTGTTTTTTTATTATAATTCCTTCAAATACTTGTATTCTTTCCTTTTCGCCTTCTTTAATTTTAACAGAAACTCTTACAGTATTTCCAACATCTAATACTGGAACTGTTTCCTTTAATTGTTCATGCTCAATGGCTTTTATTATGTCCATTTTTAATCCTCCTTCTTTCTTATTAAGTCTGGTCTTTTGACCATTGTTATTTCTAACGATTTTTCTTTTCTCCATTTATCTATATTTTCATGGTGTCCACTTTTTAATATTTCTGGAATTTCATGACCTAAAAATTTTTCTGGTCTTGTATATTGTGGATATTCTAATAATCCATTTGAGAATGATTCTTCTTGTATAGATTCCCTACTTAATACTCCTTCAACATATCTTGATATTGAATCGATTAAGACCATTGCAGGTATTTCTCCACCAGTTAAAACATAATCCCCTATTGAAATTTCCTCATCTACAATTTCATCTATAACCCTTTGGTCGATTCCTTCATAGTGTCCACATAATAATATGACATGACTTTCTTTTGAAAGTTCTTGCACTTTTCTTTGATTAAATACTTTTCCTTGTGGAGATAAATATATAACTTTTGCATTTTCATCATTTATTGATTTATAAGCATCATATACAACATCTGGCATTAATACCATTCCTGCTCCTCCACCATAAGGAGTATCATCAACCTTTTTGTGTTTGTTTTTGGAGAAGTCTCTAATATTTATTAGTTCAATATCTATTAGCTTCTTTTCCTTTGCTCTTCCTATTATACTTTCATTTAAAACAGAAAACATTTCTGGAAAAAGTGTTAATACACTAAATTTCATATTCTTCTCCTAAATTAATCCTGCTATTAATTTAACTGTCATTTTTTTTGATATAATATCTACATTTTTTACTACATCTCCTATTGCAGGTAACAGGATTTGCTTTCCTAATTCATCTTTTACCACATATACATCATTACTTCCTGTCGGAAATACATCTATTACATTACCTAAAAGTTCTCCATCTTCTGTAAATACTTCTATTCCAATTATATCTGTTATAAAATAAGTATCTTCTGGAAGTTTGGCTACATTTTTCCTATCTATTTTTAAATAGCAATTTTTATATTGTTCAGTATCATTAATATCATCTATGCCTTTAATTTTTAATAATACCAAATTTTTATGATACTTGACTTCTTCTATTTCTTTCTTTTCTAATTTCTTATTTTTTTCAATATAAATGTTTTTTAAATCATCAAATCTAGTAATGTTATCTGTAAATGGTACAACCTTAAAAAAACCTTTTATTCCATATGAATTTACTATTTGACCTATCTCTAAAAAGTCATTCATATACTAAAACTCCTCTTTCTAATCTATAAATTCAACTGTAACCTTTTTATGATCTCTAGCACCAATTGCTCTTAGAATATTTCTAATAGCTTTAGCGATTTTTCCTTCTTTTCCTATAACTTTTCCCATATCCTCAGATGCAACTTTTACTTCAAAAATTATTAGTTTATCTTTTTCTACTTGATTTATTGATATTGCACTATCATTTTCAACAAGATTTTTTAGTATACTTTCTAAAATTTCTTTCATTATATGTCCACCTTTCTAAGTCCTAATTATTCAGCTTTAGCAATTAAAGCTTTTACTGTATCTGTAGGTTGTGCACCTTTTTTCATCCACTCTTCAGCTTTTGTCTTATCTAAAACTATTGTTGCAGGATTTGTCATTGGATTATATGTTCCAATTTGTTCTATTATTTTACCATCTCTTGGAGATTTAGAATCAGCAACAACTATATGATAGAAAGGAGCTTTTTTCTTTCCTTCTCTTTGTAATCTTATTTTTACCATTATTTTTTCACCTCCCTAGTAATTCCTATATATATATTTGAAATTTAATAACAAATTAAAGTTTAAAATTCTTTAAATCATTTGGATTCATTCCTTTGAGCATTTTATTGAAGCCTCCCTTTTTATTCTGCATTTGCTTCATCATTTTTTGTGTCATTTCAAATGATTTTATAAATTTATTTACTTCCTGTACAGATGTTCCTGAACCTTTTGCAATTCTTAATCGTCTGCTTCCATTTAATATTTTTGAGTTTCTTCTTTCTTTAGCTGTCATTGAGCATATTATTGCTTCTATTCTTATAAATTCTTTATCATCTATTTTTACATCTCCAAGTTTATTTGCTCCTGGTACCATTTTTAATAGAGATGAAAATGAACCCATCTTTTTAATTTGCCTTAATTGAGCTAAATAATCATCTAAGTCAAATTCTTGCTTTCTCAATTTCTTTTCTAGTTTTAATGCTTCTTCTTCATCATAAGCTTCCTCTGCTTTTTCTATTATTGATAACACATCACCCATTCCTAAAATTCTTGATGCCATTCTCTCTGGATGGAATGATTCTATATCACTTAATTTTTCTCCTGTTGCTGCAAACTTTATTGGTCTTCCTGTAACATTTTTTACAGATAGAGCTGCACCACCTCTTGTGTCTCCATCTAACTTTGTAAGGATTATTCCATCAATTCCAATAGTTTCATTAAAACTTGTTGCAACATTTACTGCATCTTGACCTGTCATTGAATCTACTACTAACAAAATCTCATGTGGTTTAACATTTGACCTTAAGTTTTTTAATTCCTCCATAAGTGCTTCATCAATATGTAAACGTCCTGCTGTATCTAAAATAATTACATCATTTAATTTTGACATAGCTACATTTTGTGCTTGTTTTGCTATATGAACAACATCTTTTGATGTTTCATTTGCGAATACTGGAATGTTTAGGCTTGCTCCCACTACTTGTAATTGTTTTATGGCTGCTGGTCTATATACATCACATGCTACCAATAATGGATTTTTTCCCTGTTTTCTTAATAAATTAGCAAGTTTTCCCGCTGTTGTTGTTTTTCCTGAACCTTGAAGTCCTATTAACATTATAATTGTTGGTGGATTTGGTGTAAAATTAATTTTACTTTCTGTTCCACCAAGAAGTTCTACTAATTCATCTTTTACTATTTTTATAACTTGTTGACCTGGTGTTAACGATTTTAAAACATCAGCTCCTTGAGCCTTTTCCTGAATTGTATTTATGAAGTCTTTTACTATTTTATAGTTTACATCTGCTTCTAATAATGCTAATTTTACTTCCCTTAACATTTCTTTTAAATCACTGTCTGTAATTCTTGCTTTTCCTTTTAATTTTCGTGTAATTTCTTGCAGTCTTGAAGATAGTCCTTCAAATGCCATAGATTTTTCCTCCTACACTAAGCAATTCAATTCACGCACAACATTTTCGATGATATCATTTATATGTTTGTCAGAGTCTTTTTGTTGAATCTGAGATAATTCTAATAAAATCTTTTGTAATTGTTTTTCTTGATTGTCTAATTTTTTCATAATTCCCAGTTTTTCCTCCAAATTAAAAAGTTTTTTTTCTCCTTTCACTATACAGTCATGTACTGCCTGTCTTGTTATTCCAATTTCTTCAGCAATTTCTGCTAAAGATAGATTTTCATTATAATATAAATCCAAGACATCTTGTTGCTTATCTGTTAATACTTTCCCATAGATATCTAACAAGATACTAACTGTAACGTTTTTTTCCATTTTTTTAATATCATTCCTCTCCAATGTACATATAAATTATCAAATCATTTTACTAATTTGATAATTAATCATAAGTGCAATGCTAATATACTTTACACCTTTTTGTGTCATTTGTCAATAGGTTTGCTGAATTTTTGTTATATTCTTTTAATTTAAGAATTAGAAAAAGCCCACACTCTTTCGAGAAATGGGCTACGACAATTTTTCTTCTTTTTTGTCTTTTACTGTATATAGCATTACTATTATTGAACTTATTACCACAAATAAATAAAAGTTTACTCCTCTATTTAATAACATTGCTTCATTAAGTATATTATCAGAATATACATTTCTAAATATTTCTAAGAATCCACCCTCACTAACTCCTACTGCTCCTGGTGATGGTATTCCAGATACTGTTGCAAATAAAACTGATTGCATAGATAATATTTGTAAAATATTATATTCTTTTAATCCAAATGAACGATATACCCAATATGATATACTATAATATACTAAAAATTGAATATATGTAGTTATTAGTGTTTTTAAAATAACTTTTTTATTAGACTTTATATATTTTGCACTTGCTTGATATTTACTTAATTCATTTTCAAGTTTCTTTTTCTTATCTTCTATATTTTTTATTCTAAAAAACTCCAATAATTTTATTGCTATATTAATCAATCCTTTTGTCATCCTTTTTGAGAATAGTGATACTAATAATAATCCTAAAGCTGTAGCATTAAGAAAAATTCCTATTATAAAAAGTCCTATTAATATTGAATTCATATATCCATAGTTAAAAAACAAACTGATTATAGCAATAGATATTGTAACTATCTGCATGCTTGTTAAATTTATTAAAAGTGATAATGTAGAATTTGCAACTGATATTTTGTCCTTATTCATATAATATATTTGCATTGGTTGCCCACCACTTGCAGCAGGTGTTACAGAACTAAAGAAAAATCCTATTAATGCATATTTTATGTTTCTATAAAATGTAGATTTTTCTCCTAATGCTTTTAATGTTCTTCCTATATTTATTGCTTCACATATTAAATATACACACATACATATTATTGCTATTAATATATATTTTAAATCTATACTTGATAGTACATCAATTATTTTAGATATATGCTCTTTTGATGATTGCA
>JAAWHY010000010.1 GCA_022795675.1 Clostridia bacterium | reverse complement strand
GTTCATATTTAATATAAATTGAACCGCTGTATGCCCGAACGGCACGTACAGTGGTGTGAGAGGGAATAAATAAAATAATTATTTATTCTCTACTCGATTCTTCATAAAAGTTATCCTATCAAGGTAGGGGAGACCAGTGGTCGTCCGTTAATGATAATATAGCAATAATTTATATTATTACAAATATATTGTAATCCATTGTAGGGGCGCACAGTGTGCGTCCGCCAATTGCAGAAATTTTAAATTTTACCTAAAAATTCATGATCCCTATAAACACTAATTTGAAAATATTAGATTTATATTATATAATGTCAACAAAATAAAACGGAAGGAGAAAAAATGTTAGAAGAATATATAGAAAAACTACAACCAATTATATTAGAATTATTTTCAGAAGAATCAAGTGGGCATGACTTAGGGCATCTAGAAAGAACAATGAAATTGGCATTGTACTTACAAGAAAGAGAAGGAGGAGATAGGATTATTATTGGAATATCATCATTTTTACATGATATTCATAGAATAATGCAAAAAGAAAGAGGTGTATTTGTAGCACCAAAAGATTCCTTACAAATGGTAAGAAATATATTATCTAATATAGAATTGACACAAGAACAAATAGATAAAATATGTTATGCAATAGAATTTCATGAAAACTATAACTGGAATGGTGAAAATGTTAGTGATATAAATACATTAATATTACAAGATGCAGATAACTTAGATGCAATTGGGGCAATAGGAATAGGTAGAACCTTTGCATATGGAGGAGCACATAATATGAGAATGTATGATAATAAAATACCATTAAATGAAGAAAGTGATTATATAGAAGGCAAAATTGATGCTTCAACAATACATCATTTTTATCATAAATTATTAAAACTTGCAGACAATATGAATACAAAAACTGCAAAAGAAATAGGAAAACAAAGGACAAACTTTATGAGAAATTTTGTTCAAGAATTTTTAGATGAGTGGAATGGTAAGATGAATAATGTTAAAATCTAAAAATGTGACAAACATATTATATGAGGAGGAATAAAAGATGAAAAATATATTTATAGAATATCCAAAATGTTCTACTTGTAAAAGAGCAAAGAAATGGTTAGAAGAAAAAAATATTGACTTTATAGAAAGAAATATTGTTGAAGAAATACCAAAAGTAGAAGAATTAAATGAATGGATAAAAAAGAGCGAACAGGAAATAAAAAAATGGTTTAACACAAGTGGGCTAAAATATAAAGAATTAAATTTAAAAGAAAAATTAGATACTATGAATGATAAAGAAAAAATAGAATTATTAGCTAGTGATGGAATGCTTATAAAAAGACCAATATTAGTATCAGATAAAGGTATTTTTATTGGTTTTAAAGAAGATAATTGGAAACAATTATTATAGAATAATTGAGAAAATATGAATAAAACACTGGATTTCTTCATAGATATTATAGAGAAAGAAAATCTAAGGAAGGAAAGGTGTTTTTATGTGGCACATGTTAAAAACAGAAGAAGTTTTAAGGAGATTACAGACAAGTACAAAAATTGGACTAGCATATAATGAGATAGAAAGCAGAAAAGAAAAATATGGAGCAAATAAACTACAAGAAAAAAAGAAAGAAAATATAGTAATAAAATTTATAAAACAATTTAATGATTTTATGATAATAATTTTAATAATAGCATCAATTATTTCAGCGTTTACATCATATATGCAAGGGGAAAATGACTATGTAGACTCTATAATAATCATAGCAATAGTAATATTAAATGCTATAATGGGACTAGTTCAAGAAGCAAGAGCAGAAAAATCCATAGAAAGTCTAAAAAAATTAACACCACAAATTGCAAAAGTAATAAGAGAAGGAAAAATTCAAGAGATAAATGCAGAAGAATTGGTACCAGGAGATATTATAGAATTAGAAGCGGGAAACTATGTTCCAGCAGATTGTAGAATAATAGAAGGCTTTAACTTAAAAATAGAAGAATCAAGTTTAACAGGAGAAACAGAACCAGTTGAAAAAAGTGAAGCACAAATACTAGAGGAAAAAATCCCATTAGGAGATATGAAAAATATGGGATTTATGGCAAGTATTGTAGTTTCTGGACATGGAAAAGCAATAGTAACAGATACAGGAATGAATACAAAAATTGGTAAAATTGCAAACATGATAAATGAAGAAGAAGCCCCAGAAACTCCAATACAAAAGAAACTATCAGAAGTTGGAAAAACTTTAGGAATAGTATGTCTAGTAATATGTGCTATTATATATGTAATAGGAATATTAAAAAAGATAGAACCTATAGAAATGTTTATGACATCAGTAGGTTTAGCAGTAGCAGCAATCCCAGAGGGACTTCCTGCAATTGTTACAATAATGTTATCAATAGGAGTTACAAAAATGGCAAGAAAAAATAGCATAATAAGGAAACTACCAGCTGTTGAAACATTAGGATGTAGTAATGTAATATGTTCTGACAAAACAGGAACATTAACACAAAATAAAATGACAGTAGTAAAAACAATATCAGATGATGAAGAATTATTGTTGAAGCTAGGATGTATGTGTACAGACTGTGATATAAAAGATGAGAAAGAAGCAATAGGAGAACCAACAGAAGTTGCAATTGTGAATAATGCATTATTAAAAGGAATAAACAAAAAAGAATTATATAATAAAATGAATAGAATAAGTGAGATACCTTTTGATTCAAATAGAAAATTAATGACAACCATACATAGACTAGAAAGTGGATATAGAAGTATTACAAAAGGTGCACCAGATGTAATGATTAATAAATGTGATAGAATTTATAGAAACGGAAAAATAGAAAGACTAAGTGAAGAAGAAAAAAGAAAAATACAAAATCAAAATACGCAATTAGCAGACGACGCTTTAAGAGTAATAGCAGTTGGGTATAGAGACTTTGAATTTATGAGAAAAGATGTAACAAACCTAGAAGAGAATTTAATATTTGTTGGGTTAATAGGAATGATAGATCCACCAAGAGAAGGAGTAAAAGAAGCAGTAAGAACATGTAAAAAGGCAGGAATAAAAACTGTAATGATAACAGGAGACCATATAGCAACAGCAAAAGCAATAGCAAAAGAATTAGGAATTTTAGAAATGGGAGATATGGCAATTACAGGTGCAGATCTAGACAATATATCAGACAACGAATTAACAAGAAACATATCATCATATTCAGTATTTGCAAGAGTAACGCCAGAACATAAAGTACGAATAGTAAAAGCATGGCAAAAGACAGGAGCAGTAGTCGCAATGACAGGGGATGGAGTAAACGATAGTCCAGCACTAAAAAATGCAGACATAGGAATTGCAATGGGAAAAGGAGGTACAGATGTAGCCAAAAATGCCTCAGACATGGTACTAATGGATGATAATTTTGTAACAATAGTCCAAGCCATAAGACAAGGAAGAAATATATTTGATAATATAAAAAAAGCCATACACTTTTTAATAGCAACAAATATAGGAGAAATAACAACAATATTCATTGGACTGCTATTGGGGTTACAATCACCATTACTTGCAATACAGTTATTATGGATAAATCTAGTAACAGATTCATTACCAGCGATAGCCTTAGGGTTAGAAAAAGACGAAAAGGGGATAATGGAAAGAAAACCAAGAAACTCAAAAAAGAGTATATTTGCAGATGGGTTATGGAGTAAAATCATTACAGAAGGAATAATGTTAGGAGTATTAGACTTATTTATATTCTCACTTGGAAATAATCTATATGGAATAGATGTAGCAAGAACAATGGCATTTGTAGCATTAGGATTATTAGAGTTAGTACATAGTTTTAACATAAAATCAGAAGGTTCAATACTAAAAAAAGGAGCTTTGAATAATAAATTTTTAATAGGAAGCTTTATATTAGGAACTTTACTACAAGTAATAGTAGTAATAATACCATATTTTGCAAACATATTTAGTCTAGTCACATTAAATCAAACACAATGGTTATATACAATAATAATTTCATTTTTACCTTTACCAATAATAGAAATGCAAAAATTGATTAACAAAATAAGATTTAAAAATAATGTAGAAGTACCAATTGATTTTAATGGATTATCAAGAGTAAGAAGATAATTAAACTTTTATAAAGATAAAATTAAAACTATAAAATTTTAACAAAAACTTAAAATCCTTCATAAAATATAGAATAAAAACTTATGTATTTTAGCACAATAAATTATTTTATAGGGGATTTTTATGATTGAAATAAGCTTATGTATGATTGTTAAAAATGAAGAAGATGTTATAGGTCGCTGTTTAGAATGTGTTAAAGAAGCAGTGGATGAAATTATAATAGTTGATACAGGTTCTACTGATTCTACAGTAGAAATTGCAAAGAAATATACAAGTAAAATATACAATTTTGAGTGGGTAGACGATTTTGCAAAGGCAAGAAACTATTCATTTTCAAAAGCCACAAAAGATTATATTATGTGGTTAGATGCTGATGATATCATATTAGAAAAAGACCTATTAGAATTAAAACAATTAAAGAAGACATTAGATATTTCAGTAGATATAGTCATGATGAAATATAATGTTGCATTCGATGAAAAAAACAATCCAACTCTTACATATTATAGAGAAAGACTATTATCACGAAAAAAGAATTATCAATGGATAAGTCCAATACATGAGGTTATTTCCCCTTATGGTAATGTAATATATTCAGATATTGCAATATCACACAAAAAGCTGCATGCCAGTGATAAATCTAGAAATCTAAAAATATTTAATAAAATGATAGAAGAAGGAATTACACTTGATGCAAGGCAACAATTTTACTATGCTAGAGAATTATATTATCATAAGCAATATGAAAAATCAATTGAGATTTTTAATAATTTCTTAAACTCTAAACAAGGATGGAGCGAAAATTGTATAAGTGCATGTATTGATTTATCAAACTGTTATACACAATTAAATGATGAAAATAATGCACTGATATCTTTATTTAGAAGTTTTGAATTTGATAAACCTAGACCAGAGGTATCTTGTAAATTAGGCAATTATTTTTTAGAAAAACAACAATTAGAAAATGCTATTTTCTGGTACAAATTAGCTATTTCTGTTAAACCTAATCTTAATAATGGTGGGTTTTATAATGAAGATTATAGTGGTTATATTCCTTATATTCAATTATGTGTATGCTATGATAAAATTGGAGATTTAGAAAAAGCTATTTATTATAATAATAAAGCAGGAGAGATAAAACCTTTTTCTAATTCTTTTCTATATAATAAGCGTTATTTTGAAAACAAAACAAAGATCGAAGAATAACAATTTTACATTCAAAGTCATATACTATTGAAAGAGTAATTATTATTACTCTAATAATAAAGGAGGAATATCTATGAGTTTTTTTAAAAACTTAAATATAAATAATTCAAAAGATGATTTCATAAGTAAATGTAACAATGAATGTAATGATGATTGTAATAATGGATGGGATAATGATTGTGAATGTTGTTGTAAACCTATTGGAGTAACAGGAGCGACAGGAGCGACAGGAGCAACAGGTCCTAGAGGTTGCAAGGGAGCCACAGGAGCGACAGGGGCAACAGGGGCGACAGGAGCAACAGGTCCTAGAGGATGTTGTTGTACAGGAGCAACAGGCATAACAGGGGCGACAGGAGCAACAGGCCCAACAGGAAACACAGGCCCAACAGGAAGTACAGGCCCTACAGGAACAACAGGAACAACAGGTTCTACAGGAGTAACAGGAGCAGATGGAGTAACAGGAGCGACAGGAGCCACAGGACCAATTGGACCTATTGGTAATACAGGAGCAACAGGTCCAACAGGAGCCACAGGTATAACAGGAGCAACTGGTCCAACTGGTGCCACAGGTATAACAGGAGCAGATGGAGAAATAGGTCCAACAGGAGCGACAGGAGCGACAGGACCAATAGGCCCAACAGGAAATACAGGAGCAACAGGAGCAATAGGAGCGACAGGAGCAACAGGCATAACAGGAGCCACGGGAGCGACAGGAGCAGATGGAGTAACAGGAGCAACAGGCCCAACAGGAGATACAGGACCAATTGGACCTATGGGAGCAACAGGAAATACAGGAGCGACAGGAGCAATAGGAGCAACAGGAGTTACAGGAGCAACAGGTGAAACAGGAGCTACTGGAACAACAGGAGCAACAGGCCCAACAGGAGCAGATGGAGCAACAGGTCCAACAGGTCCAACAGGAGCCACGGGAGCGACAGGAGCCACAGGAGTGACAGGAGCAGATGGAATAACAGGACCAACAGGAGCGACAGGAGCAACAGGTTCAACGGGTGCCACAGGAGCCACAGGAGCAACAGGTGCAAATGGAAGTACTAGTATTATTCCATTATCATCTGGAATACCAATTTCACTTACTACTATTGCAGGAGGATTAGCAGGTATACCAGCATTTATAGGATTTGGTTCATCTGCACCAGGTTTAACAGTTTTAGGTTCTAGTATAGACCTTACTAATCCATCTGGAACACTAACAAACTTTGCATTTTCAATGCCAAGAGCAGGAACAATTACTTCAATAAGTGCTTACTTTAGTACTACAGCTGCATTATCACTTATTGGTTCGTCTATAACAATTCGTGCCCAATTATATGTATCAAGTACCCCTAATAACTTATTTGTTCCAATTCCAGGAGCAGTTGTTAATCTTACACCTTCACTTACTGGTACAATATCTATTGGTGATATAAGTTCTGGAATAACAACAGGATTATCAATACCAGTTACTGCACAATCACGTTTACTAATGGTATTTTCTGCAACATCTTCAGGTCTTTCATTAATAAATACTGTAGTTGGTTATGCAAGTGCTGGCATAGAAATAGCTTAAATAACATTTGAATTAATAAAAAACGACACATTTGCTTTGAAGAGTGATGTGTCGTTAATCTAATTTATTTAGGTAATTGTAGTTCTTTTGTAATTATTTTAACTGGGAAAATTGTATTAAGATAAATTACAAAAATTCACATTTTTTGTAATATTTCATGAATTGCTATAAAATAGAGAAAATATCACTTTACAAAAAAAATATACATATGATAAAATAACAACAAAAAGAATATGACTATATTCTTTTTGTGATTATACCGATTAGAAGGTGATAATAATGTTAAAATTTACAAAAATGCAAGGGCTAGGAAATGACTATGTATATATGGATTGCACGAAAAGTGGAATTCCAGATGATGTCGTTTCACTAGCCAAATTTATTAGTAACCGCCATTTTGGTGTTGGTTCAGATGGACTAATTTTAATTTGTGACAGCAAAGAATGCGATTTTAAAATGAGAATGTTTAACTCTGATGGTTCAGAGGCTCAGATGTGCGGAAATGGAATAAGGTGTGTTGGAAAATTTGTCTATGATAAAGGACTAACTTCAAAAACAGAAATTACAGTAGAAACTTTATCAGGCATAAAGAGGCTAAAATTGCAAGAAAGGAACGGAAAAGTAATCGAAGTTGAAGTAGATATGGGAGAACCTATTTTAGAAGCAAATCGAATTCCAGTATTAGTATCAGGTAGTCCAGTTACAGATTTAATATTACAAGCAGAAGATAAAGAATTTATTTTTACTTGTGTATCAATGGGAAATCCACACGCAATCACCATTTTAGACAATGTAATAGACTTGGATGTTGAAAAGTATGGAAAAAAATTAGAAGTAGATTATCATTTCCCAGAAAAAGCTAATATAGAATTTGCTAGAATTATTGATAAAAACACAATTGAAATGAGAGTATGGGAAAGAGGAGCTGGTGAAACTATGGCATGTGGAACTGGGGCATGTGCAACAGCTGTAGCATGCTATTTAAATGGATTAACTAGCAATGAGGTAACTATAAAATTATTAGGTGGAAATTTAAAAATAAAATGGGATAAAGAAAGTAATCATATTTATATGACAGGACCTGCTGTTACAGTATTTGAAGGAAAATTGGAAGGAGAAAGAATATGATAACTATAAATGAAAATTATTTAAAATTACAAGACAGCTACTTATTTTCAACTATTGCAAAAAAAGTAGCAAATTTTCAGGAAGAACATCCAGATAAAAAAATAATAAAACTAGGAATTGGAGATGTAACTTTGCCAATTCCAGAAGTTTGTGGAGAGGCCATAAAAAAAGCAACAGATGAAATGTTACAAAAAGAGACATTTCGTGGTTATGGACCAGAACAAGGATATGATTTTCTAAGAGGAAAAATTGCAAAATATGATTATGAAACATTAGGAATTAGTATAGACAAAAACGAAATTTTTGTATCAGATGGGGCAAAATGTGATACAGGAAATATTGGTGAAATATTTGGAAACAGTAACATTATTGCAATTACAGATCCAGTATATCCAGTATATCTTGACACAAATGTTATGGCAGGGAGAACAGGTAAATATAACAAACAAACTAATAAATATGAGAATGTAGTATATCTAACGACAAATTCAGAAAACAATTTCATTCCAGAATTACCAAAGAAAAAAGTAGATATGATATATCTATGTTTTCCAAATAACCCAACAGGAACAGTACTTACAAAATCAGAACTTGCGAAATGGGTAAAATATGCCAAAGAAAATAAAGCAATTATTCTATTTGATGGAGCATATGAAGCATTTATAACAGAAGAAGGAATCCCACATAGTATTTATGAAATAGATGGTGCAAAAGAGGTAGCAATTGAATTTAGAAGCTTTTCAAAAACAGCAGGATTTACTGGAGTAAGATGTGCCTATATAGTAGTTCCAAAAGAACTAAAAGTATGCACTAGTGGAGGAGAAGAAGTATCACTAAATAGCCTATGGAACCGTAGACAATGTACAAAATTTAATGGTGTACCATATATCACACAAAGAGCAGCAGAAGCAATTTATTCCGAAGAAGGGCAAAAACAAATTAAAGACAATATTAGATATTATCAAGAAAATGCTAAAATTATAAGAGAAGGTTTAGAAAAAGAAGGGTATATTGTATTTGGTGGAAAAAATGCACCATACATTTGGCTAAAAGTACCAAAGGAGTATACTTCATGGGAATTCTTTGACTACTTATTAGAAAATGCAAATATAGTAGGGACGCCAGGAACAGGTTTTGGACCAAGCGGAGAAGGGTATTTTAGGTTAACTGCATTTGGTTCAAGAGATAATACGATTGAAGCAATGGAAAGAATCCGAAACATGAAATAAATATGATTATTAGATGAAATATTCCTTTTTATATTAATACATTGCTTTTACTCCGATTTTATGTTAAACTATATATGTTGAGTAGATCACTCATATGTAAATAGAAACCAAGAAAATTAGGAGGAATAACGAATGAAAAATTTAAACAAAGTAATTATTACATTACTCATGACTATTGCATTATCACAGATAACTGGTTGCGAAGCTAACCGGGTAACTGAAACTGCGATAGAGGCAAGCTCTACAATATTAGTAGAGTTAGAGGAAACGTATCATGAGTCTATCCCTATACCAATTATAGAGATAGAAACACCAGTAATTGTGCCAGAAGATTCTTTTGCAACAATCGTTTCTTTTGGAGACACACTATGTCATAAGCCTCTATTTAATGCAGCTTATGACAAAGAAACAGGCAGTCATGACTTTTCTTCAATGTTTAAATATGTAGAAAAATATTTTAAAGATTCTACAATAAACATTGGAAATTGCGAGTCGCCAATGGCAGGAGCTGAAAGAGGTTATAGTGGATATCCAAATTTTAATGCTCCAGAGCATTTAGCTGTTGATTTAAAAGAGCTGGGAGTAGATATAATGACAACAGCTAATAACCATTCATTGGATAAAGGCTTTAGTGGATTAACATCTACTTTAAACTTTTTAGATGATGCTGGAATTGCTCATGTTGGAACATCACGGACAGAAGAAGAACAAAATACTATTCTCATTAGGGACTTAAATGGTATTAAAACTGCTTTTATATCCTATACTTATGGAACAAATGGAATATCAGTACCTGAAGGCAAAGAATTCTGCATAAATCTTATAGATGAAGATTTAATATTGATGCAAATTAATAAAGCTAAAAGTGAAGGTGCAGAATTAATTGTTGTTTCAATGCATTGGGGAGTTGAATATCAAACTACCGAAAATGCAGACCAAGATAGGCTAGCAGAATTCTTAATTTCAAATGATGTAAAGGTTATTCTCGGGTCTCATCCGCATGTTCTTCAGCCCATGAAAATGATGAAGGTTCAAACAGATGAGGGAGAGAAAGAAGGATTAGTTATATTTTCACAGGGAAACTTTTTCTCAAACCAAACTCAGGAAAATACAAGGAACACAGCCATTTTCAATATTGAAGTTAAGAAGGATGGTGTAACAGGTGAAATAACAATCGACAGAGCTAATTATACTCCTATATATGTAAATATAAAGGAGCCTGGGGCAAAAGACCGCTACGAATTGTTAGATTTAGAGGAAATCATCAGGAGTTATGAGGCTGGCGAAAATACATGGACAGAAGCTATGTATAAATTGGCTATAACAGAAAGAGAAAGATGTATAAATCTAATTGGACCAGAAATAGAATAAATACCTTTAAGTCTATGTAAATGCTTTTTAGAAAAGAAGATTGATTAATATAATAATTCAATCTTCTTTTCTTATGCCAATAGGGACGGAGAATTTAGTGTAAAATCTAATATGTTACAAATTTCATATGCCATTATCAATACCAAAACAATTTACATAAACTATAGTAGGAGGACAATTTTATGAAGGACATAAAAAAAGGTACTATAGTTACTAGAAAATCATATAATGATGACATATTGTTTAGAGTAGAAGAAATAATAAATACTACACAAGGCAGATATGCTATATTAAAAGGTATAACTATTAGAATTAAAGCTAATTCTCCTATTGAAGATTTAAATATTTTGGATAAAAGCATGGCGAAAAATGAATTTGATAGATTAAATGAAAGAATAGAAAGTAGGATTACAGAAAATAGAAATTTTGTAAATAATTATATAAATATTTTGTGTGGAAAAATATTACATTTAGATGGAGATAGAAGATATGCAGAGAAATCTGCTAAATATTATAGAAAGATGGGATTAAATGCAATTGTAAAAAGTGTTCCAGAAAACAAACAACCAATGGTAGTAGGTAATTTAATAAGAAGATATAAACCAGATATACTTGTTATTACAGGTCATGATGGAATGATAAAGAATGGAACAGGTTTTACAGATATATATAATTATAGAAATTCTAGATATTTTATAAACACAGTAAAAGAAGCAAGAAAAGCTTCTGTGGATAGAGATCTAGTTATATTTGCAGGTGCATGCCAAAGTTTTTTTGAGGCAATTATGGAATCAGGAGCAAACTTTGCCTCATCTCCAGCAAGAGTGTTAATAGATTTTATGGATCCATTAACAATTGCAGAAAAAGTTGCGATAACCTCAGAAGAAAAAAATATTACTATGAAAGAAATATCTTATTTACTAAAAGACGATAATAAAAGAGTAGGTGGTATAACTTCAAGAGGAAGAAAGAAAAAATATACTTTATAACAAAATATTACAATTTTGTTACAAAATTGTAATATAAATGTAATAACAACAAAACAAAACCACAAAAGCATTGATAGAACAAGAAAATCACAGTATTACATTAACTGATATTTTTTGACATTTTAAGTTAAAAATGCTATAATTTGGGCATCAATAAAGAAGTAGGTGGTTATATGTTTTGTAAGAGTGACATTGATAATGTAAAGACAGATATCGAAGCACAAATAGGACAAAAGATACTTATAAAAGGAACCTTAGGAAGAAGTAAAATTTATGAAAAAGTAGGTACAGTAAAAAATGTTTATTCAAATTTATTTGTAATAAAATGTGATGAAGAAGAGGGAAATATATCATATAATTACACTGATATATTAACTAAAAGTGTAGAAGTATCTATTTTTAATGGCACAGATTATTCACCATTAGACATACCAATTTTTGATGAAAAAAAAGCTAAAAAAATAGCTGTTGTGTAAAAGTTAATAAAAATATAAAAAACGAATTATAAGAATTTCTAAACGGTCAAAACCGCTAAGAAATTCTTATAATTTGCATAATTATCTTCTACAGAAAGTTATCATACAATGATAACTTTCCTAGAATATAAAAAAATTCCTAGTAAAACTAGGAATTTTTTTTATTTTTTTACATATATATATTAAAAATAAGGAGGAAATGATATGAAGGTTGAAACAGTAAAAAAGAGTATATGTATAAATAGAATAGTAACTCAAAAAATAGAAAATTTTATATTAGAAGAGGATACTATTATTCCTGATATAAAGCCTGATATATTAAAAGCAGTAAGTACAAGTGGAAATGTGTGCATATATAGAAAAGAAGTATTAGATGGAAAGATAAAATTAGATGGAAATGTAAATGTTTATCTAATTTATTTAGCAGATAGCGAAACAGATAACATAAGAGGAATAAATACTAATATTGATTTTAAACAAATAATTGAATGTAAAGATGCATTAAATGGAATGAATGTTAATGAGAAAGTTACAATAAAATCAATAGAATGTAAAGTATTAAATGGAAGAAAAGTAAGCTTAAGTATACAGTTAGAAGCAGAAGTAACCTTATATGCTAATGAAGATTTGGACATAGTGAACGATGTTCAAAATATAAAGGATATTCAAGAGATTAGAAAAAATATAAGGTTCAATTCTGTAGTTGGTAGTAACTCTACAAAAACATATGCAAAAGAAACAATAAAAATTGATTCAGGGGATAACTTAGCAGAAATACTAAGAGTAGATTTTAATATTATTAATAAAGACAGTAAGATGAGTTATAATAAAATATTAGCTAAAGCAGATGCAGACGTTAAAATAATGTATATAACAGAAGATAATAGAATTAGAAATGTAGAAGAAAAAATCCCAATAATGGGATTTGTTGAAATGCTAAATGTTTCCGAAAATGATATATGTGATACTAAATACACAATTAGAAATATATTAGTAAAACCTAACTCAGAAGAAGAACATTCGATATATGTTGAGATAGAATTGGATGTATCATGTAATGCAATTAGAGAAGAAGAAATAGAAATATTAGAAGATTTATATAGCCCAAGTATGAACCTAGAGTTTAATTCTAGAAATATATTAACAATGGTAGATAAAAAGAATAGGAATGATGTATATGAGATAAGAGAGAAAATGCAAATACAAGAACTAGCAGGTGAGAAAATAAGAGATATAAGAATCACACCTATTATTAATAGTGCAAATATTTCTAGAGGAAAGATAAAATATGATGGAGAAGTAAAAGTAGATTTCTTAATAACTTCTAATAATCAAACAACAGTAGAAGGAATAACTAAAACTATACCAATCATGTATGTAATGGACTATGAGGAAGTAATCGAAAGTAGTAAGATAGATACAAATGTAGAAATTGCAATGCAAGATTTTGTTATTGAAGACTCAGAGGTAACTTTAAATATTAACTTGAGTTTTGAAGTAAGTCAATATAATCAAATAAATATGAATGTTATTGAAAATGTTAGTCTTAACGAAGAAAAGTGTATTGAAAATCCATATAGTATGACTATATATTTTGTTAAATCAGGTGATAGTTTATGGAAAATTGCTAAGAAATATAGGAGTACAATAGAAGATATAATGAGACTAAATGAAATAGAAGATCCAGATAAAATTGATGTTGGAATGCAATTATTTATCCCAAAGTATGTTTGCGCGAAAAGTAATTAAAAAATATGGATAAGATATATTCAAGAAAAAGAATCCGTTTTCCTAAAATAATGTATGGAGGGAAAAAAGGTAATGAAAATTATAAAAAGTTAATAAAACTAATATTAATTATAATTATAGCAATATTTGTAATGATAAATATGCTTAATGCAATAAATCCTATATTCGAGAAATTATGTATAGACGAAGCAAAGAGTATAGTAACAATAGAATTAAATAGAATAACAACAATAAATGTAGACAAATATCAAGAAAATGAATTAATAACTATTAAACAAGATGAAAATGGTAATATACAACTACTACAAGTAAACTCTAGACCATTAAATAATATGATATCAAGCATCACAAATGACATTCAAGTAAGTTTAAATGACAATGATAGTTTAACATCGCATATACCATTTGGTAGCGTAACAGGAGTAAAATGGATTTCTGGTATTGGACCTAAAATTCCTTTAAAAGTAGCATTATCAGGGACAATTCAGACTAAGATAAGGAATGAATTTGATGATGCAGGAATAAATCAAACTTTACATAGATTATGGTTAGATATAACATCAGATATAAATATACTAACACCTTATGAAGTAATACAAACACAAGTTACAAGTGAATTAGTATTAAGTGAAAATGTAATCATTGGAGGAGTACCAAATGTATATCTAAATACTGATACAAATTAAAAAGGGCTATATGCCCTTTATTTTAATGCCGTAACAGCATTTGAATATTTCTTCAATTTTTCATAAGCAAGATAATTTATAGTTCCAGCAGGGAAATTGCCTGATGAGTCCTTACGTCCAGCAGGAACACCAGTTAGAATTTCAATTCCTTCCTCAATAGTAGAAATTGCATAAATATGAAATTCTTTATTTTTAACTGATTTTATAACTTCATCAGATAGACTTAAATTCATGACATTTTGTATAGGAATAATAACACCATGCTTTCCATTTAATCCCTTAGTTTTACAAACATTATAAAAACCTTCAATTTTATCATTTACTCCACCTATTGGTTGTATTTCTCCCTTTTGGTTAACAGAACCAGTAACAGCAATAGACTGATTTATTGGAACACCTGATAAACTAGAAAGTAAAGCATATAACTCTGTACTAGAAGCACTATCACCATCAACTCCATTATATAATTGTTCAAAACAAATACTGGCAGTCAGAGTAAGAGGGAAGTCCTGAGCAAATTGTTCACCAATATAACCAGTTAAAATAAGTACTCCCTTAGAATGTGAAGAACCAGAAAGTTCAACCTCTCTTTCAATGTTTATAATACCAGCTTTTCCAGTATAAGTATTAGCTGTTATTCTAGCAGGTTTTCCAAAAGTATAATCTCCAGTAGTCATTATAGTTAAACCATTAATTTGTCCAACTTTATATCCATCAGTATCAATTAAAAGCATATCATCTCTAATCATTTCAGATAATTTATTATCATATTTTTGAACTCTTGCAATTTTTTCATTAATAGCTTTCTTTATAAATTTTTCAGTAATAACTTTAGAACGAGCCATCATAGCCCAAGTTCCAGCTTCACTAATTATTTGGGACAAATCATTAAAGCGAGTAGAGAGTTTTCTCTTATCATCAGCAAGTTTTGAGGCATATTCAATCATTCTTGCTACAGCTTCTTTATCTAATTGTGGTAAATGCTCTCTTTCACAGAAAGAATGCATAAATCTTGCTAACAATAAGACATTTTCCTCTGTAAGAGGTGCATCTTCTGCAAACTCTATTTTAATTTTAAACAATTTTTTAAAGTTAGGATCCATAGCAAGTAAAGTTTGATATATTTCTTCACTACCTATTAAAATTACTTTTAAATCAAGAGGAATAGGCTCTGGTTTTAAAGATATCATAACCATAGCACTACGTTGTTCCTGAGAATTATCAATACCAATTTCTTTTACTCTTAAAACTCTTTTTAAATTTTCGTAGCAGGCAGGACTAGATAATAAATCCTCTGCTTGAAAAATTATATAACCTCCATTAGCAATATGAAGAAGACCTGGTTTTAACATTGTAAAATCAGTTTTAAACATTCCCATATAATTTTCATATTCAAGTTTTCCAAAGATATTTTGGAAAGAATAGTTAGAATCCATTATTACAGGTGCGCCTTCTAATCTACTATTATCAACAAAAAGGTTAACTCTATAATTTAACCAAGGTTTAGTAGAATCAGGAGTAGGGGAAGCCTCAGCTTTTTTATCTTGCTCATCACTAGTATGAACAAAGTATTGTATATTTTTTAGAATATCTTTTTTAATATTATCTAAAAAATGATTTATTTTTTTGTTTCTCTTAAATTTTGATTTTACATAATTAACATGAACATTAACAGTTAATAGAGATACATTAGATTGCCATTCTTCAATTTTTTTATCAGATTGTTTCTCAATAGATTTTATTTCACTAATAGCACTAATTATATATTCTTGAACTATTGAAGAATTATTTTCGTATTCTTGCCTAATAGCCTCATCCAATTTTTCGAAGTCAGCTTCCTCTAAAGTTTTTCCCTCATAAACTGGCATCATATATACACCATTTTGAGCGGTTTTAACTATAAAATTATATTTAGAAGCTTTTTCATTTAGTTTATCTAATAAATCAGCACGTTTTTGTTCAAATTCTTGACGAATTAAAGTTTTTTCTTTTTCAAAATCTTCATTACTGAAAGTCTTGGCAATATCTAACTTAACATCTTTTATGAATCCCTCCATAGTTTCTTGAAACTCTTTACCCTGTCCAGCAGGTAAAGAAACAGCTATTGGCTCATTTGGATTATCAAAATTATAAATGTAACACCAATCAACTGGTGGTTTCTTTTTAATAGAAAGTTTATTTAGATAGTTTCTAGTATACATAGTTTTTCCAACACCACTTGGACCCTCAAGATATAAGTTATTTCCGCGAACATCAACATTAAGACCAAATTCAAGTGAACTAATTGCACGATCTTGACCTATACCTTTATCATTACTATCAAGTTCTGCAGTAGTCTCAAAATTAAAACTATCTGTATTACAAAAAGCCTTTAAATCTTTGTAACTTAATTCATTTTTCTTATTCATCATAAGTACCTTCTTTCATTTAAATTCATATGTATTTTAATACCTTTTTTACATTAAAAGCTATTATTTTAATAGTTGCACAAATCAAGTTGGAAAAGAATTATTTTTCAAATTCTAATTTCATAATATAAGCATCAGTTTGCCCATTATAATAATTTTTCCTAATTCCAAGATTTTTAAACCCAAAATTTTCATATAATTTAATAGCAGGTAAATTTTTTACATTCACCTCTAGAGTAATAAAAGAGCAATTTAAAAGCTTAGAAATGTCAATCAAATTTAGTAAAATCTTAGAACCAATTTTATTATTCCTTTTGTCAAATCTAACAGCAATATTATTTATATTAGCTTCATCTAAAACTACAGAAATTCCACCAAACCCTAAAATATCTTCATCTTGAACAGCAACAATATAATGACACTTAGGATTAATTAATTCTTCTTTAAAAATACCAAATGTCCAAAAATCATCGAAATTATTTAGATTACTAGCGATTTTATTCAAATCATCTAAAGACATCCTACGAAATTCCATTAATTTTTACCTATACTTTCTGCACTAGATTTTTTTTATATTCTAGGAAAGTTATCGCCGTCAGATAACTTTCGGTAGAAGATAATTATGCGGATTATTAGAATTGCTTTGCTGTTACTACCACTTAGCAATTCTTAAAGTCCGTTTTTTTAAATATAAGGGAGTAAGAGAATTTGAATCTCCATAAAGACCATTACAGTATTTATCAAAAGCACATCTTCCAATATCTATAGCTGATATAATATCATTAGGATTAATTTGTATTTTATCCGATTGTATCATATCATTTAAAATTATTCTACAATTTCCCACAAAAAAAATATTTTTTTGTAGATTATTTACGAAATCTAAAATATTATCAATAGAATCGAAGAAATAATCATGAGTTTGAAGTAGTTTTTTACCATTAAATTTAAAAATCCCACAATATGCGTTACCATGATTAGCATTTAATAAAGAACATATATAATATTCGGTATTTATATTGTCAAACAATTTATATGCAAAACCTTCTAATGAAGTAACACCAACAGATGGTTTATTTGTAACATCACAAAAAGCTTTAATAGTAGAAAGACCTATTCTAATTCCAGTAAAAGAACCGGGGGCCTTTATCACAAGCAAATAAATCAATATCATTAAGAGTTAAGTTAGCTTCAAAAAGTATATTTGTAATTAGAGGCATAAGCGCAACAGAATGAGTGTTAACTGCCTCTAAAGTTTTTGCCAAAATAACATCTTTATCTTCTAAAACTGCAACAGAGCAAACTTCAGTTGCAGTATCAATAGCTAAAATTTTCATTTAAACTCCTTCTTATACTAAAATATATTTGATAATTTTTTGTAGGGATGACAATTAGTAGTCTGTATAGCAAAGTCACTTGTATTAAAAATTTTATTCAGTAATATTTTCAATAATCAAATTTCTGAAATTTTCGTTTTCTAAAACTCTCTCAAAAGTGATTTTTGTATATTTAGGAGGTAAAGCATCTTTGATAATATCGCCCCATTCAATAATAGAAATTCCTTTATCAAAATATTCATCTCCACCAATATTATAAAAATCTAATGAATCTTTTAATCTATAAACATCAAAATGATATATAGTAATATTATTAGAAATATATTCATTAACAATCGTAAAGGTGGGGCTAGAAATTTCGTTTTCTATTCCAAAAAAGGAAAGAATACCCTCAGTAAACTTAGTCTTGCCAGAACCTAAATCACCAATAAGAACAATAATATCTCTAAATTTTAAATCCTTAGCAAAATTTTTTGCAAACTCTAATGTATTTTCAGGACTTTTAGATAAAAAATTATACAAAAAAAATCACCTCTTTAAATTTTAAACATTATATATTAAAATTGTAAAAAAATCAATAATTATCAAATATTAGACATTAAAATTGTGTATTAGTGACGAAAGTTTATATATTGCTATTTACAAAAATTAAAAAAAATGTTAATATATTTAAGTAATCAACATAGTAATGAAGCTAAGTAGCAAACATAAAGGGTTCAAAACGCAATTTATAAAAAAATTAAATTTAGATATGCAGGTGTGGTGGAATTGGTAGACGCGATAGACTCAAAATCTATTATAGGAAACTATGTGTGGGTTCGAGTCCCACTACCTGCACCAAATATGTTACTATGTTCATAACAACATACAAAGGAACCCCTCAGTTAACCTAAGGGGTTCTTTTTGTAGCATTTACTTCTGTGAAACAAATACATCAGCATATTTAGAAGGTGTAGAAAACTTTAATTCTCTAAAGCTTGCAATAGACACAATGTTTGCATTAAATGAAACAAGCGAAAGAAAGACAGTAAAAATGTGTAAGCATTGTGGCAAACCTTTTGCTTCAGATAATTTAAAAGCAGAGTATTGCAGTCCACAATGCAGAAATCAAGCTAATGTTTATAAAAGTAGAGCTAAAAATAAATAGATTGGAGGAATTAAATGATTGAAGTGAAAAATTTTGATAATTGGATAGAAGATAAAGTTTCTGGTAAATTTGGTAGTGGTGCAAGTGAAAAAGTATGGCTTATTAATCCAGAGACAAACGAAAAAGGACTTTTCAAATTTCCAAAAGTTAAAAGTGATGGAACAATAACTGGAGAGTACTGGGCTGAAAAACTAGCTACTGAAATTGGAAAGTTAATAGATATAGAATGTGCTAGAGTTGATATAGGTACATATAAAGGAAGAATTGGATCAATGAGTTATAACATACTAGAAAATAAATATGACAATTTATTTGAAGGTATTTACTTTATACAAAAACATTATCCATATTATAATAAAAGTAAATTAGAAGATACTTATAGTAATATAAAATACTCTATACAAATGATAGAAAAAAGCATATTAGAAGATTATTATTTTGATATCAGAAAAATATATAAAATGATTATCTTTGATATACTTATAGGAAATAGTGATAGACATCATAGTAATTGGGCTATTAAACATAAAAAAGAAAGAGAAAACAATAGGATACATGTAACATTAGACTTATGTCCACTATATGATAATGGTTCATCATTATGTGCATATGAATATAATAATGACTTAGATATTTTTTTCAAAGACAAAATGAAATTTGAAGCATTAGTAAACACGAAATCAAAATCTACAATAGGATGGGAAAATGAAAGACCAATAAGACATTTTGAATTACTTAGTAAACTAAAAGAAAATTCATATTCAATGACATTACCATACATAGAGAATATAAAAAATAATATTACTGAAAAGAATATTGATAAAAATTTAAGAGAATTTGATAATACCATAATAAGTGAAGATATGAAAAAATTATTGAAAAAGTTCCTTTTAGAGAGAAGAAAAAGAATGTTAGAGATATATGATTTGAAAGATGAGGTGTAAAAGAAAATGGAAAAAGATTTAGTATATTTAGTTTGGACAGATGTTAATACTGGAAATAAATATAAAGTTGCAGAATTATATAAAGAAAATGAAACATATTACTTTAAGTACATTTTAGAGAATGTAAAAGAAGCTCAAGAGAAAGGTTTTGAACTTTTAATTGCATTTCCACAAATTAATGCAACCTATGAAAATCCACAATTATTTGCAGTGTTTAGTGCAAGATTACCAGATGAAAGGCGACCAGAGATAAAAGAGATTTTAGAAACTTATGGAATGACAGAATATGACGAATTTGAGTTATTAAAAAGAAGTGGTGCAAAATTACCAACTGATAATTATGAATTTGTAAAATAGAAGGGAAATAAATATATGTTTGAAGAAGAAATTAATCTTATAATAGAAAAAAATAAAAATTTAATAGATAAAGCAATAGAGATTATGAAACAAGTAAATGATCCAAAGCATTCTTTATCTCATATGGAAAGTGTTGTAAAATATACAATAGAGATTTTAAGAAATGAAGAACAAGCTAATAAGGAAGTCTGTATTATTTCAGCATATTGGCATGATGTGGGGAGAAGTATACAGAAAAAAGACCATGCTTTGCTTAGTGCTAATATGTTAAAAGAAGAAATGGAAAAATTGCAATATGATAATGAAATTATAGAACAATGTTATTTAGCTATTTATAAACATAGTTGGTATGATATGCCAGAAACTTTAGAGGGAATAATAGTAAGAGATGCAGATAAAATAGATTTTATTGGAATTGGTCGATGGAAACAGTGTATAGAAGAATACAACAAGTGTAATAGTATTTTAGAATTATTACCTACATTAAGGAGTGAACTTTTACAATTGGAATGTTCAAGAAAAATATATGATATAGAAGTAGCTAAGTTAATAAAATATCTGCATGATATAATTTTTGATGTAAAGTAAATCAGAATAAAGATGAAAAGGAGCATTTTTATATGCTCCTTAATAACATTTATTTACTTTTAATAATACCCAATTTACAAAAATAATAATAAGCATCCATACCACCTTTAAAATAAATCTCTTTTTCAATAATATCTTGTAAATCATAATATAAATTAAGAATTTTAGAAATAGAGAGGCATTCTTCTTTTGAAAGTCCATCTTCTAAAACTTCATCATCAAGCAATTTTTGTAGATTAATATTGCTATATAAAATTTTGTGAATTTGCTTATGCAATTCCTTATAATCTTCATTGTTATTCTTTAAATAACTTCTAATACCATCAAAAAGTTCATAAAAATTATCGCCATTTTCATTATAAAATGAAATAAATCTTTGTTCTTCATTCATATTTAATACCTCCATTAATTATAAATATATCTTTTTAAAATTATTTCTTCGATAGAATTTTTAAGGTTGTTCATTTTTCCAACCCATTCTAATTGATTAGTTGCTTTTAGTTCCTCTGTAATACCTTCCTTTTCTGCCATTAGTTTCATTTGAGCATCAAAAAAATCACTTGCTTGTTTATCTATATCTAGCAAATGATTTATAAGTTCATCATTCATAAATAGTATTGTATATTCAGCTTTTTTATGGTTTTTAAGGTAATTCAACCTCATTCTAGCATATTTTCCTAATGTAACGTTTTTAGTATTATTTGATAATACTAAGTCTGGTAAAAAATAATCTCCACACTTTGTATAAGTTATTTTCATATTTTTCTATCATCCCTTCTCTTTGATTTATCTAATTTTTTCATTTGCTTTTCAAAATCAAAACAAATGCCATGTTTCTTTTCAAAATTAAAAAGAGATAAAGTTGATACTGAAAAGAAAGCTTGCGATACTCATAATAAAATTGGAAAGATAGTTAGAAAAGCAATTAAACAAGCAGGACGGAACTATGCCAGAAGAATTGCCTACACCTAAAAAGAGTTTAAAACAATTAGAAAAAGAAAATAAGAAAAGTTTGAAAAAGAAATAATTATATTCAATAATTTTAAATAGTATGAGTAATAATTTTCATAGCCTAAATATAAAGTAATATAAATAATATTCTGTATTATTTACCAAGTTATTCTGATTATTGAGGAAATTTCAGTCAACATAAATTTAGAATTGAATTTTCAATGAAAATATGGTATAATTTAAAAAATCAACCTAGTTTATAGGGAATAGAAAGGACTGAATTTTATGCAATCTATCAATTTACGGCCAATGATTTTAGCCGAAGCAGTTGTTGACCAAAGGAAGAAGAAGATTATTATTACTTCAAAACAAAAGCTCATCAAACCAGAATTGATGTTAGCTGTTATGGGAATGAGAAACAGTGTAGATGATCCACTAATTGGATATGAGATCTACGAAAATGGAGAATATGTGGCCAAAGTTAAAGGATAGAAAAGTCCTAATGGGAAGAACTTTCTTCCCTGTTTTTTTTGTCTAAATTTTTTTCAATAGCTCTTATAATTTTTATTATTTTATGTTACATTATAAATAGTCAAACGTGTCTAGTTAGGGCACCAAAGAAAGACTAGCAAAGCTAGTCTTTAATATTTCTAAAAAGGTGGGGCTCGAAAAGGAGTGTACCGAAGTTTCAGTCCAGTAAAGATCTGGAATGAAACGAGGTAAAACAGTCCTGTGGACTGTTTTACGACGTGGCTGACAGGGAGTTACACCGCCTGCACCTATATAATAGTGATAAGAATAGATGTAAAAAAAGAAAAAATCATAGGAGGAGATTAGAAAAATGAATAATGAAGAATTGCAAAATGAGATAATAAAAATTAAGGAGAGAAATAGAAAAGTTGAATTAGTAAGAAATGTTTAGGAGAAAAATATTAACAAATAGAAGTGACCATAGCATTAATGAACTGAACCCAAAAAGTTAGACACTTTTGATTAAGTTTATATTAGGCTACTTTAAAGGAATGGATTCTGTAATTTACAGGACTCATTCCTTTTAA
>JAAWHY010000009.1 GCA_022795675.1 Clostridia bacterium | reverse complement strand
GCCACAGTATACTGTGGCTCTTTTTGGGGATTTATATTAATTTTGTTTATAACAATTAAAAAGTTACTTATTTACATTCGTGAACTTAAATTGGCAAAAGAAAAGTGGCTTTGCCACTTTTCTTGTAACTTAGAATTTTTTATCGGTTAATTTTTCATAAGCTTCAATATATTTTGCTCTTGTAGTATCAACAACATCTTGAGGAATAGGAGTAGGATTTTTAGCATCCCAGTTATTTGCTTTTAACCAATCTCTCATATATTGTTTATCAAAACTTTTTTGAGAACGTCCAATTTCATACTCATCTGCTGGCCAAAAACGGCTAGAATCTGGAGTTAAAACTTCATCTCCTAATACTAAATTGCCATTTTCATCTAACCCAAACTCAAATTTAGTATCAGCAATTATAATTCCTTTTGTCAATGCGTAATCAGCACATTTTTTATAAATTTCAATAGTTTTAGACTTTACCTTTTCAGCTAAATCTTTTCCAATTAAATCACACATTTCATCAAAAGTAATATTTTCATCATGACCTTCTTCAGCTTTAGTTGTTGGAGTAAATATAGGTTCAGGTAGTTTTTGAGATTCTTTTAAACCTGCAGGAAGTTTAATTCCACAAACCTCTCCAGTTTCTTTATAACTTTTCCAACCAGAACCTGTAATATATCCTCTTACAATACACTCAACAGGTATCATTTTTAATTTTTTAACAAGCATACTTCTACCTTCAAACTCAGGAGTTCTAAACTCTTCAGGGAAATCCTTTAACTCTGTAGCGATAATATCATTTGGAATAATATCTTTAACATAATCAAACCAAAACTCAGAAATTTTATTCAAAACTTGTCCTTTGTTTGGAATCATACAAGGTAGAATAGAGTCAAAAGCAGAAATCCTATCAGAAACTACCATCATTAATTTATCATCATCAACAGCATAAATCTCACGCACTTTTCCACTACTAATTTTATTCATTACAATCAAATCCTTTCTTTTATTATACAATTTACAAATAATATATACTATAATAAACAATTAAAAAATTTAGAAAAATTATTTGAATAAGATTGAGGTTAGAAAATATTTTAAATTCAGTTATAGGGAATCTCGAGTATATCGAGAGGGTGCTGTAACTGAATTTATTAGATTTTCTGTGAAATCGAATTCTATAATTTTGATAAATTTTTTAATTATTTATTTTAAGCCATAAGAATAGTTTACATTTGGTTTAAATACTCCTTATACCCTAATTTCTGTAACTTATCATTTTTTTGTAACACTGCTATTTCCATAGACTTTTTATAATCTATAATTCTATTACGAAGGGAGTCATCTGATGTAGAAAGGATAGTTACAGCTAGAATTCCAGCATTTTTTGCACCATCAACTGCAACAGTTGCAACAGGTATTCCAGAAGGCATTTGAACTATTGAATATAAAGAATCAACACCATCTAATTTAGAATGAATAGGAACACCAATTACAGGACAAGGTACTTGTGCGGCAAACACTCCAGGAAGATGTGCGGCACCTCCAGCACCAGCTATTATTACTTTAACTTTCCTATCATTTAAACTTCTAGCATACTTTGTAGCTTCCTCTGGGCATCTATGAACAGATAAAATAGTCATCTCATAGCTTATACCAAAATCCTCTAAAACCTTTGCAGCATTTTGCATTACAGATAAATCAGAATCACTACCCATAATAATTGCAACATCTACATTTTTTTCCATAAAAAATCATTCCTTTCATAAATTTAATATTAATTAGAATTATCGTTTTTAAAATCAATAAACTTAATTTGAAAAAGAATTAGTATATTGCTAGGCATTTCAAATCAAAAAAGCGGAATCGTACTTATGTACGTTGAGCATTTTTTGTATTTGAAATAACAACGCAAGATGCTGATTATTTTTCAAATTCCTTTAAAACATTAATTAATTGTATCTTCTCTGCAGCCTGCACACGAGTAGCCAAATCTTCAGGAGTATCATTTGGCAACACATCAACAACAGTCTGACTTATAATATCACCACTATCATATTTTTCATTAACATAGTGAAGAGTTACACCACTTTTATTTTCATGAGCATTTATTACAGCGCGATGTACATTCATTCCATACATACCTTTACCACCAAACTTAGGAAGTAATGCAGGATGAGTATTAATAATAGTATATTTATTAATAAGACCTGAACCAATTAACTTCAAATATCCAGCAAGGACAATTAAATCTATATCATAATGTGAAAGAACCTCTAATAGTTCATTATCTATATCTTTATTATTTGAATTTTTAATTATATAAGTTGGTATATTATCATTCTTAGCACGAGTAAGTGCATACGCATCATGATTATTTGATATAACTAATTGAATTTTAGCCTTAAGATTTCCAGAATTAATATTATCAATAATAGACTGTAAAGTTGAGCCATTTCCAGAAGCGAAAACAACTAAATTATACATATTTCAACAGATTCCTCTCTTAAAAGATGTCATAATTATAATACAATACATAAAAAAAGTCAATTTTTTTCAAAAAGAATGTACTTTGCATGAAAAATGTTGTATAATATAAGGGCGAGCCTTGCTCGTTCTTATAGTTGAAATAAAGAAAGGAAGAACAATCATGTTCAAAAAATTAAAAGAAGAATGTGGAGTATATGGAATATATTCAAAGCATTCATATGAAAACTTATCAGAAATAATCAGTGCAGGACTTTCATCTTTACAACACAGAGGAGAAGAAAGCTGTGGAATAGCAATAAATAAAGATGGAATAATCTCTTATCATAAGGATATAGGATTAGTATCTAAAGTATTTCCAGAACACGTCTTAAAGGATTTGCCAACAGGAAAAATGGGAATAGGTCATGTTAGATATTCAACCACAGGTGAAGCTAGAAAAGCCAATGCTCAACCAATGGTAATAAGACATAAAAAAGGAAACTTAGCTATTGCTCACAATGGAAACATATTCAATGCATATGAACTTAGACAGGAATTAGAAGAAAATGGAGCAATATTTACAACAACAACAGATACAGAAGTAATTAGTTATATAATAGTACAGGAAAGACTAAGATCAAATTCGATAGAAGAAGCTGTTGAAAGAGCCATGAAAAGATTTAAAGGTTCATACTCATTATTAATTATGACATCAAAAAAATTAATAGCGGCTCGTGACCCACAAGGCTTTAAACCGCTTTGTATAGGAATGAATGAAGATGAATATGTATTTGCATCTGAAAGTTGTGCTTTAGACTTAACAGGAGCAGAATTTGTAAGAGATGTAAAACCAGGAGAAATAGTAATTGTAACAAATAATGAAATGAAAGGGGTTCAAACAAATATTGATGCACCAAAGGGATTATGCTCATTTGAATATATATATTTTGCTAGACCAGACTCAATAATAGATGGAATAAGTGTACATAAATTTAGAGAAGATGCAGGAAGAATGTTAGCTAGGCAAAAACCAATTAATGCAGATATAGTTGCAGGAGTACCAGACTCAGGACTAGATGCTGCATTAGGATTCTCAAAAGAATCAGGAATTCACTATGATATGGCTTTTACAAAAAGTAAATATATAGGAAGAACATTTATACAAAACACACAAGGAGCAAGACAGAAATTAGTAGGAATGAAATTAAATCCATTAAAATCTGTTGTTAAAGATAAAAGAATAGTCTTAATAGATGATTCAATAGTTAGGGGTACAACAATAACAAGAATAATAACAAGATTAAGAGAAGCGGGAGCAAAAGAAGTGCATTTAAGAATTGCAGCACCAGCATTTGTAGATGTATGTTACTTTGGAACAGATATAGATAATAAAGAAAAGCTTATAGCCTACAACAAAACAGTAGAAGAAATCAGAAAAGAAGTAGGAGCAGATTCATTAGAATATTTAAGTTTAGATAGTCTAAAAGAAATAACAAAAAACTGTAATATAAAGAATTTATGTACAGGATGTTTCACTGGAAAATATCCAGTAGAAGTACCTAAAGAAATCCAAAAAGATAGATTTGAAGCAATAAAATTTTAGATGGAGCGAACAGCCATACTCAACGAGATGGCTGTTCGCTTTGATTGACTAATGAATAATAGGATTATTTAAGTTTCTGAATTTCCTTGCAAATTCATCATTTGCAATTTGATCTATAATATCGAAAAGTGATGCTCTGCTACGAATTATTTCGTCAACGTTTTCCCTCAAAAGTTTTGAGGCTTCCGGAGAAGCATTTTCAGACTTAATATTGTCCATAGCAGATTTTGCCAAACACCACATTGATGCAGGCACAAAAAAATCTTCGGATTTGTATGGAGACTTGCTTTGAGCAATGGTTCCCATATACTCAACAAAGTCAACCATTATTTCAGGTACATTAAGCTGACGTGTCCGAACCCCGAGAAGCTTGTCCTGTGCACCATACAATTCAGGGTTCCTAGGTAATAATTTCATAAAAAATCCTCTCTTTCAAAAGTTTTTTCTGCAATAACTTTACGTTCTTAAAAATATTATAAAATATTTTTATTGAAAAGTCAAATTATGTAAAATAGTTGATAAAAATTTGAATTCAAAAGTATTGACAATTAGCATAAAAACAGGGTATAATGAATATAATAAGTAATGGATATTAATATCTATTTACAGTGAAATCAGGTGAACCCTACCAATAAGTGGGAGCTGTAAAATCGATGGTAAAGATTTAGGTCTTTACCATTTTTATATAGGAGGAAAAATGAAGTTATATTCAATAACTGATAATTATATAAACTATTTAAGAAAACATGAAAAAAGAGTATATGATAACAAAGAAGATATAAGAAAAGTAACAAGGAAATATTTAGGAATAGTCTTAAAAGTCAATGACTTCAATTACTATATTCCAATGTCATCTCCTAAAAAATCAGATTATAATGGTAACGAAATTAGAAAATCAATAGTTCCAATAGTAAGAATGATTTCACGAGAAGAAATAGATGGAATTCCTGTATTAAAAGGGACATTGAGAATTAGCAATATGATACCAGTTCCTGAGAGCGAACTCATATTATACGAGCCTAAATTTGAGAAAAATAAAAACTATAAAATTTTAGTTGAAAAAGAATTAGAATTCATAGATAAAAACGAGGATATGATTAGAAAATATGCTAGGGTTATATATAATCAAAAAAATAATAATTATAATGTATCATATATAAATAATGTTATAGATTTTAAACTATTAGAACAGAAATGTTTAGAATATATGCATAAATGATAAAAATACGAATATTGAAACTTTACAAATTATGTAAAATAGTTGTCTCATTTAAAAAAATGTCGAATATAATAATATATGGGCATAAGTTTTAAGAATGCCTATGGTAAATACCAAAATTAACTTGGCATTTAATACATCATATGCCCAATAAAATATGGAGGCATTAAATGAGTGAAAATATATTAAGTTTAAAAAACATAAACAAAATATATCAAGCAAAAAATGGAGAAACAAAAGCATTAGAAAATATAAATTTAGATGTAAAAAAGGGAGAGTTTGTTAGCATAATAGGACCAAGTGGATGTGGGAAATCAACTCTTCTTTCTATTATTGCTGGATTAGAAGACAAAAACACAGGCGAAATTTACTTAGACGGAAAAGAAATTAAAGGAATATCTAGCGAAATAGGATATATGTTACAAAAAGATAGTTTACTAGAATGGAGAACAATATATAAAAATGTTATACTAGGTTTAGAAATAAGAGGAATAAAAACAAAAGAAAATGAAGAATATGTAAATAATTTATTAAAAAAATATCACTTATATGAGTTTAAAGATAAATATCCAACACAATTATCTGGAGGAATGAGGCAGAGAGCAGCACTTATAAGGACACTTGCAATAAAACCAAAAATATTATTGCTAGATGAAGCATTCTCTGCGCTAGATTATCAAACAAGAATAATGGTAACAAAAGACGTATACAGTATTTTAAGACAAGAAGGAATAACAGCATTAATCGTAACACATGATATATCAGAAGGGAGATTCCAAAATAGACACTGTGAAAATGCTTGATAAAAAACGGATTTAAGAATTGCTAAGCGATGTAATCGCAAAGCAATTCTAATAATCCGCATAATTATCTAGTACGAAAAGTTATGCCACTGGCACAACTTTTCTACTATATAAAAAATTTGAATTCGAATGTTAAAATTCTGAAAGAATATTCAGACAAAAAATTTATTATTGTAAATAACAAAAATCTATAGTATACTATATTTAGTAAAGGAGAGAATATAAATTGAATAATTTAGAAAAGTATGAATATTGGATACAATATGCAAATTATGATTTAGAAACAGCAGAAGCAATGCTAAAGTCAAAAAGATATGTATATGTAGCATTTACTTGCCAACAAGCAATTGAAAAAGCAGTAAAAGCATTGCATGTATTATATACAGGAAATGAAGCACCTAAATCTCACAATATATTATATGTATTTGAGTTGATATTTAATAATGAAGAATACTGTAACAATATAAGTGATGAGCATTTTGAAGAAGATAAAGAAAAATATAAACCACTTTTTACAACATTACATTCCTATTATATTGCAGAACGATATACTGATTATAAAAGGCAAGTAAGTGAATCATTAGGCGAAGAAAATAGTAAAGATTTATTGGATAAAACAAAGGAGGCATTTAAATGGTTAGAATCTCTAAAACAATATTGGAATTAATAAATAGATACATAGAAGAATTATCAAAAGATATAGTTATTGATAAAGTAATATTATTTGGTTCTTATGCAAAAGGAACTAATAATAAAGAAAGTGATATAGATATAGCTATATTTTCAAAGGATTTTAAAGAAGAAACAAAAATAGAAAATATGTCATTTTTATTAATAAAGACATCAGGTTTAGGGATTGATTTGCAACCACAAGCATTTTCAATAGAAGATTACGAAAATCCAGAAGGAGTGGTTAAAGAAATATTAAATACAGGAATAGAACTAAAGGTAGCATAAAAAAGATATTGCAAGAAACAGACTTGACAAATTATGTTAATTAAAGTAAAATATAATAGTTATAATATAAATTGTTATATTGCGAAAGGAGATATTGTGATGGAAAATAACAGCTTAGGGAGTAAAATAAGCCAAGCACGGATAGAAAGGAACTTATCACAGAGAGATTTAGCTAGATTATGTTATATGACTCAGACACAAATATGTAGACTTGAAAATGGAAAAAGTAAGCCACAGTTAAGAACATTAGCTAAAATTGCCAGATGCCTTGAATTAGATATTAGAGAATTAGCAAAAGGATTAGGTTACAATGAAGAAGATATAGATATACAAGCTGAAATACTTCAAGGTAGATCAATTCTAGACAAATTTTCGAGGTTAAATTCAGGTGATACTATATTGGTAGAGGAACTTATTAGCAAGATTGCCACAATATCAGAAAAAGAGAAAGCTATAATAAGGCTTATCTTAAGTCAAGAATGTCCACCATAAAAAGGTGGATATTTTTTAGGATTTTATATGTTTTTTTTACACAGTACCACGCAAGGGAAGATTATTAAAAAGTTAATAAAAAAAATTCAAATTAATAATCTAAAAGGCTTGTCCTTTTATGTGTTCCCAGTGTTCTTTATGAGCACTTTCCTGCGTAAACATTAAGTTTGCAAATATTACATTTCAAAAATGCTTCAAAATCATTACATTGTTTTAAGAAATTAAAGATTTATAATAATAGTATGGAAGAGAAAAAATTTCTCTTCTTTTTTGTAATCATTTTAATATATTGTAATCAGGAGGAGAAGCATGGAAAGTGATTTTAAAATAAATGCTTATTTTAATGATGAAGGAGAAGATTTAGATATACTATTATCTGTTTATTTAAGTAATTTATTAGATAAGAAAAGAATTTAATGCTTAAAACAAATTAGAAACAGAATTCATTGACTTGTGATTATACTAGAGTTACAATTCTTACATGAATTCAAATTGTTTTTATCAAGCATGGGAAGGAGGAAAAATGCTTGAGAAAAATTCAATCTTCAAAGTAGCAATTTATATAAGGTTATCTAAAGAAGATATGGATAGAGGAGACAATGATAGTGAAAGCGTAAAAAATCAAAAAATACTATTGCATGAATATGTAAATAGTTTAGGAGAAGAATATGAATTAGTAGATATTTATATAGACCAACGGATATACTGGAACAAACTTCGATAGACCAAACTTTAAAAGGATGATTAACGATATTGAGCAAGATAAAATAAATATGGTAGTAACGAAGGATTTATCACGTTTAGGTCGTGATTACATAGGAACAGGAGAATATATAGAAAAGTGGTTCCCAGAAAAAAATATTAGATATGTTTCAATAAATGATGGTATAGATACTTTTGAGAATAATAATGGAAATAATGACATAGCACCTTTTAAATCAATATTAAATGATATGTATTCTAAAGATTTATCAAAAAAAATTAGAACTGCCTTACATACTATGCAAAAGCAAGGAAAATGGGTAGGAGGAAAAACAGCAATAGGATATATGAGAGATCCAGAGGATAAAAACCATTTAATAATATGTGAGAGGGAAGCGGAAATAGTAAAAGTAATTTTTAATATGGCAAATGCTGGGAATAGTGTAGGTGTTATAAAAAATTATCTTAACGACAATAAAATACCAACAGCTAATGGACTAAGATACAATAAACCATCTTTTTGGGAAAATAAAACAGTAAAACAAATTCTTACAAATAAGGTATATTGCCGGAACCACAGTACAAAACAAAAGGAGTAGAATTAGTTATAAAAATAGAAAGCTAAGAGCAAATCCAAAGGAAGAATGGAACATTGTAGAAAATACACATGAACCTATTATTGAAAAGAAAATTTTTGAAGCAGTACAAAAAATGGTAATAGTTCAAAAATATAATAGAAATGAGAAAAAACATAAATTTTTATTAGATGGATTATTGTTTTGCTATGAGTGTAAGCACAAAATAGGTGTAAGAAGCAAGAAGAATGGATATATGTTTATGGTATGTAATAATTATCGTAGAAACTCTAAAATAGGAATTTGCACATCACATGGTTTTAATTATTATGAATTAGAAAAAAGAATCTTACAATACATAAGGAATCTATTTTTAGAAATAGATAGTAAGAAAATAGAAATAAACATAAAGAATAGTTTAACAAAATATGACTATGAAAAAATGTTAGAGAAAATAGAGTTTAATATAAAGTTACTAAATGATAACATAGATACAATACATCTTGAAAAAATAAATAATCAAATAAGTGAGGAAATGTATGATAGGTTATTTAATAAATTAACTGGGGAGATAAAGCAAAAAGAAGAGGAATATGAGGAATTACAAAATAAAAAAAAAGAGAGTACACAAGATAACAGTAAAGAAATAGAAAAAAACGTAAATGACTTTTTAAAACTAGAAAAACCAACACCAGAACTTATGAAAGTAATCATTAACAGAATAGAAATACATCAAGATAAACAAATAGACATTATATTTAATTTTAAAAGATTAAATGAAATTTCACTAAAATTAAATGCAAACGATGTAGGGGCGTGCATTGCACGTCCGTGAATATAAAAAATATTTGTTTTTAACGTACGACCAATGGTCGCCCCTACGTATTTTGAGATGTATTTAAAATAGAATAAACATAACTGTCTAAATTGGGATATACCAGAGAGTATTAGTTTATCAGATAGAGTAGTAGTATTAAGTAGAAGACCTGCAAAAATCAAAAATATACATGAAATAAAATTTGACATGGAAAATAGAACTCCAATTAACTGTAGAGAGAGACCAGAATTTAGCAAATACTTTGATTTGCTTTGGAAGGAGTTGGATATAAATGGATAATAAGAATATTTCGGAAGACAGAAAAAAATATTTAAGAAAAATAAAAATAAGCAAAATTACAGTATTAATCACACAAATACTTATATTATTAGCATTTATTTTACTTTGGGAAATACTTGCAGAAACAAAAGTAATAAACAGCTTTATAACTAGTAGTCCAAGTAGAATTTTAGACACATTTATGAATATAAAAAGTAACAATTTAATGATGCATTTATGGGTAACTGCTTATGAAACAATAATAGGATTTTTGGCAGGTACAATATTAGGAATAATAATAGCAATAGTAATATGGTGGTCAGAATTTTTATCAAAAGTATTAGAACCATTTTTAGTAGTATTAAATAGTTTACCAAAAACAGCATTAGGACCAATAATAATTATATGGGTTGGAGCTGGCACTCCAGCAATAATTGTAATGGCAATAGCAATTTCTTTAATAGTAACAGTACTTGATATATCAAATGGATTTGTAAACACAGACAGAGAGAAAATAAAAATGGCAAAAAGCTTTAATGCTACAAAATGGCAAATATTAACAAAAATAGTTATACCAAGTAATATATCTACATTTATAAATACATTAAAAGTAAATATAGGTCTATCACTTGTAGGTGTAATAACAGGAGAATTCTTAGTATCAAAAGCAGGATTAGGATATCTAATAGTATATGGAGGTCAAGTATTCCAATTAGACTTAGTAATGACAAGTGTAATAATCTTAGGAATACTTGCAGCAATAATGTATCAAAGTGTAGTGATATTAGAAAAAATTATTTTAAGAGAAAAAAAATAAATTCGTAAAATTGCTATTTGGCTATGTGCTTATAACACTGCCAAATAGCAATTTTTTTAAAACATCCTCACACATTATTAACATAAGCATAGTATATAAAGAAAATATAAAAAAGGAGGTTTTATCTTGAGCAAAAAGAATATTGCAATAATGATAGCAGTTGCAATTTTAGTAGGAGTTATAGGCTTCTTCATAGGATTTGGAGTTGCATCTATAAATAATTCTACTCCAGAAAACAATGTTGCAAATGTAAATGAAACTAATGAGAAAAAAGAAATAAAAGAAATAAGTGTAATGGAGGTTACAAGATCTATATTTTATGCTCCACAATATGTAGCATTAAGTCAAGGATACTTTGAGGAAGAAGGACTAAAGATAGACTTAACAACAGGTTCAGGAGCAGACTCTGTTATGACAGCAGTATTATCAAACCAAGTAGATATTGGTTTTGCAGGACCAGAAGCTTCAATATATGTATATAACCAAGGAAGCACAGACTATCCAAAAGTATTTGCACAATTAACAAAAAGAGATGGTTCATTCTTAGTAAGTAGAGAAAAGAATGATGATTTCAAATGGACTGATGTAAAAAAATCAGTAATAATTCCAGGAAGAGTTGGTGGAGTACCTAACATGACATTACAATATGCATTAAGAAAAAATGGTATTGACATAGAAAAAGATGTTACACTTGACACAAGTATAAGTTTTGATTTAATGGCAGGTGCATTTTCAGCAGGAAATGCAGACTATGTAGCACTATTTGAACCAACTGCATCAGCAACAGAAAATGCAAATGCTGGATACATTGTAGCATCAATAGGAGCTGAGACAGATGAAGTAACATATACAACATATTTTGCTACATCAAGCTATGTAGAAAAAAACAGTGATGTAATACAATCATTTACAAATGCAATAAACAAAGGACTAAAATGGGTTCAAAATCATTCAGCAGAAGAAATTGCAGATGCAATATCAGAATATTTCCCAGACACTGATAGAGATCTATTAATAAAAGTTGTTCAAAACTATATAGACATAGATCCATGGAACACAAATCCAGTAGTTTCTGAAAGTGGATTTAATCTATTACAAACGATAATGGAGCAAGCAGGTCAATTAGATAAAAGAGCTAACTTTAGTGATGTAGTAGACAATAGTTTTGCAGAAAAAGTAAAATAAAAAAAGGGTGGACACAAATGTGCCACCTTTTTTTAGGCAAAATTATATGGATTCAAGGACAACCATATATCCAGTCTTCCTGTGAGGGTCAAGAGCCCATGTTGCCTCTTTCCACATGCAATCAGGTTTACCAACGCCATATTTCTGGTTCACTTTTTGAGCTTCCTTTTTGACCTCCTCATCTGTAAAACCATGATGGAAATTCCATACATTTGAGAAAGTTAACTGCATACCTAAAATCCTCCTTGCGTATATTGATTCAATATTTCTTAATACATATTATAATATATTTTATGTAAAATTGCAATTGTTTTGGGAAAAAGAAAACAGGTAAATTCATATTTATTGTCCCTACAAACACAAATTTAATTAATAAATAAAAAAATGAATAAAATATGAAAAAAATAAACAAAATAAAAATAAAAATAAAAAACTAAAAAGAGAGGGAAATATGAAAAAGAAAATAATAATAACAACAACCTTATTAATTTTATTGATATTAATTAATATAAAATTAATAAACAACTCAGATAAAACGTATGGAGCATCAAACTCAGGTTCAACATCAGACTTACAATTAATGGCAAGAGCAATAAATGGAGAAGCAAGAGGAGAACCATATGAAGGACAAGTAGCAGTTGGAGCAGTCATACTAAATAGAGTAAGCCATGCAAGCTTTCCAAATACAATAGCAGGAGTAATATATGAAAAGGGAGCATTTACAGCAGTATCGGATGGACAAATAAATGTACCAATAGCAGAAAGTTCAACGGTAGTAAAAGCTGCACAAGATGCATTAAATGGATGGGATCCAACACATGGAGCAATATACTATTTTAATCCAAATACAGCAACAAACAGTTGGATATGGTCAAGACAAGAGATTACTACTATAGGTAAACACAAATTTTGCAGATAAAATACAAAAAAACAATTCTGTCCGTATTTAAATAAAAAAGGGGCGAAATTTGTGTACGCCCATAGAAAGGTAGGATATAAAAAATGAAAAATTGGTTAAAACAATATGGTGCTACAATTTTAGTATTAGGAATAATAATTGTAGCAGTAGTTTTAGGAGTAATGTTATATAATAATAATCAAAAGTATGAATTAGCAATGGAAAACTCATACAATTACTCATTTTATGAATTTATTAACTATGTAGACAGTATGGAAACATACTTAGCAAAATCAGCAATATCTACATCTGCTGAACATGGAGCAGAAACATTAACATATGTGTGGAGGGAAGCAAACTTAGCAGAAACATATTTATCACAAATACCAGTAAGCACAGAGGGGTTATCAAACGCTTCAAAATTTTTAAACCAAGTCAGTGATTACAGCTATGCATTATCAAGAAAAAATATAAATAATGAGGAACTATCACAAGAAGAATTAGAAAACCTTACAAAAATGCATGAATACAGTGTACAGCTAAAAAATGCAATAAACGAACTTTCAGAAGAATTAAACAATGGAACGATAAGTTGGAAAGAATTAACAGGAAAAAAGGGAACAGAACTAGCACAACAAGTAAGCAATATATCACAAGACAGTTTTGATACAATAGAAGGAACATTTGACGATTACACAGGACTAATATATGATGGAGCATTTTCAGAACACATGACAAGTAGAGAAAGGAAAGGACTAACAGGAGACGAAATAGATGAAGAAAAAGCAAAAGAAATTGCAAAAAAATTTATAGGAGAAGATAAGATAAAAGAAATAAGTTCAAATGGCTTCTCAGAAAATGGAAATATACCTTCTTATGATTTTCATGTAAAAAATAACACAGAAAATGAAATGGACATTTCTGTAGCAAAAAAAGGTGGACATGTAGTATACCTAAATTATAATAGAGAAGTTGAAAATGAAATAATATCAAAAGAAGAAGCAAATGAAAAAGCCTTAAAATTCTTAGAAGAAAGAGGCTATACAAATATGAAAGAAACATATTATTTAACACAACAAGGAATAGTAACAATAAACTATGCATATCAGCAAGGTGAAGTAATATGTTATCCAGACTTAATAAAAATTAAAATAGCTTTAGATGATGGAGAAATATTAGGATTTGAATCAACAGGATATTTAAACTGTCATACTACAAGAAACTTAGACGAAAATAAAATAAGTGTTGATCAAGCAAGAGAAAAAATAAATAAAAACTTAGAAATTTCAAACGAGAGATTAGCAATAATCCCAACTGAATATGACACAGAAATATATTGTTGGGAATTTCAAGGAAAAATAAACGACAATGAATTTTTAGTATATATAAATGCAAACACAGGAAAAGAAGAAGACATTTTAGTTATAATAAATACACCAAACGGAACACTAACAACATAATTTTGTAAGATAGATTTTATTATTTGAATGTTATAAAAAAAGAATAAAAAACAAATAATTAGACATAATAATACTGAGAAGAAAAAATAAATTATAAAATGTAGGATAATATAGATAAACCAAAACAATAAATAGAAACTTTAAATTATATAAGTAAAAAAATATTTATACACAACAATAAATACAATAAATTGTAATTTAAATATCTTCTCAGGTAGGAGAAAAAGATATGTCTAGAAAAGGTTTAATGTCAGATAAATTAAAAGAAGAAATTGCAAAAGAATTAGGAGTATATGACGAAGTAAAAAAAGAAGGCGGATGGGGAAATGTATCTTCAAAAACATGTGGAAATATCGTAACAAAAGCTATAGAAATTGCAAACAGAGAAACAAAATAATAGAATATAATTATCGGGGCACATTATGTGTCCCGATTTATCTATATACAAAATAAAATTTAACACTTATTATTCAAAATATTAATATTAGAACCTAATTCCTGTATTTTGCTCACCAAAATATCAGAACACGAAACAAAACTTGCAAACTCAGAAATCTGGAGGCAAGCAAAATCAAATAAATCAGTAGAAAAAATAGAATCCTTTAAAATCAAAAAATAGTCATCCTTATATTTAAAAAGCTCAAGAAAACTTACCAAAGATGAAAACCTTTGATCTTCAATATTAGATAAATAATTACAAAAATCACAAATAGCATCAAAAGAGGAAAAAGAAAATATTAAAGGTACCTTAGACGAAACAGAAAAATCTTTACCAATCTTAGGCAGAAAATTACCATCAGAAGAGAGGATACCTATAACATAAAACTCAATCAAAAAATAAGAATTATCAATAAAAAATGTCTCAAAAATAATTTTTTTATTTTTCAAAGAAAAACTAGAAATTTTATCTATATAATTAAGAATAATTGGGAAAAACTCAAGTTCCTCCACTTTCATAGACATAAACTGCAAAAACTCAATATTAAATTTCTCCAAATCCTCTTTATGTAAAACAACCTCAAATTTATCCTCACGTAACTGTTTAATCTCCATATATAATAGCAGTCCTTTCCTTAAGTACAAAACTAATTAAAAAATATCATTTGAATGTGTATTCTATCTAAAATAGATAAAATGATTTTGAACTTATGTAAACATCCTATAATATAATTATAATACTTAATATCAAAAAAATAAAGGCACAAAATTTGGAAATATAAAATCAACAAATTCCTAAAACCCTATTGAAAAATTATTAGTAACAAGATATAATATTATGGATAAACAGGTTTAATAGAAATCCGTAAGAGAAAATGATAAAAAATGGAAAAAGAGAAGAGGTAAAAAAATGGCAACGAAAGAAAAAAATGTCTGGGTACTTATAATATTCATATTATGTGGAATAGTATTAGGAAGTTTAATTGGGGAATTAGTATCAAATATAGAAGCACTTTGGTGGTTTGGATATGGAAACACATTTGGATTAACATCTCCATTAACTCTAGACATGGGGGTAATAGTAATAACATTTGCACTAAGCTTTAAAATAAACATAGCAAGTATAGTAGGACTTGCCATAGCAATATTTTTATACAGAAAATTCTAAGTAAAATGGGGGAATTTTAAGGTAGATAAGTGAAAATAAAGGATTGTAAAAAATGGGAGCAAATATGAAATAGAGAAAGGACTAAAAATTATGTCTATAAAAATGAAAGAACTCCCAGAATCTGAGAAGCCGTATGAAAAACTTGAAATATATGGAGCGAAAAAGTTATCTAACGCAGAATTATTGGCTATAATAATAAAAACAGGAACAAAACAAGATTCTGCATTAAATTTAGCACAGAAAGTGATTACATTAAAAAACAGAAAAAACAAAAATAACTTAACCTTCCTTAGAGACTTAACTACAAATGATCTAACTACAATAAATGGAATAGGAAGAGTGAAAGCAATACAAATATTAGCGGTAGCAGAACTAGCAAACAGAATGCTCACACCAATAAAAACAACTGAACAAAAAATAAAAACAACAGATGACGTTGCAAATCTCTTTATGAGTCAGATGTCTAATGAAAAAAGAGAAATAGCAAAAGTAATTATATTAAACACAAAAAATGTAATTATTAAAGTTCTAGATTTATCAATAGGGGGAACTAATTATGCAGTACTAGAGCCAAAAATAGTATTAGAAGAAGCAGTAAAAATGCAAGCACCTAAAATAATATTAATTCATAACCATCCAAGTGGAGATCCAACCCCAAGTGAACAAGACTTTCAGGCAACTGATAGAATTTTTGAAGCTGCAAATATAATGGGAATAGATTTGTTAGACCATGTAATCATAGGAAAAAATAGATATGAAAGTATAATGTTTGGGAAAAAGAGAAGGAGACGAGAATATTAATGAAAAAGAAAAAAATAGAATTTTTTAAATTAGGTTCAAAAGATATGGGAATAGACTTAGGAACAGCTAATATTCTAGTTACAGTAAAAGGTAAAGGAATAGTACTCAACGAACCATCAGTTGTAGCAATAAACTCAAAAACAGATGAAATATTAGCTACTGGTGCAGAAGCAAAAGAAATGTTAGGAAGAACACCTAATGAAATAAAAGCTGTTAGACCTCTTAAAGACGGAGTAATAGCTGATTTTAAAGCGACACAATTATTGCTAAAAAATTTAATAGTAAAAGTATCAAGTAAATATAATGCAGGAAGACCTAAAGTAGTAGTGGGAGTTCCATCAGGAATTACAGAAGTAGAAGAAAGAGCAGTAGAAGAAGCAGTAATGCATGCAGGAGCAAAAGAAGTATACTTAATAGAAGAACCAATGGCAGCAGCAATAGGAGCTGGAATAGACGTCGCAGCACCTAGTGGAAGCATTATTGTAGACATTGGAGGAGGGACCACTGAGGTAGCAGTAATATCTTTAGGAGGAATAGTAAATAGTGCTTCACTAAGAATAGCGGGGGATGAATTAAACAATGACATTATAGATTATGTAAAAAAGACATATAATCTTTTAATAGGAGAAACAACAGCAGAACAAATTAAAAAAGAAATTGGTTGTGCATTGCCACTAATGACAGAAAAAACAATGGAAGTAATAGGTAGAGATTTAGGAACAGGACTTCCAGGAAATTGTATATTAACATCTTCACAAGCACAAATAGCAATGAAATCATCTATAGATGAAATTATAGAAGTAATAAAAGCATCATTAGAAAAAACACCGCCAGAATTAGCCTCTGACATTATGGAGAAAGGAATTGTACTTGCAGGTGGGGGAGCATTAATAGAAAATTTAGACAAGCTAGTATCAAATAGAACTGGTATGCCAGCAATTGTTGCTGATAATCCATTAGAATGTGTAGTAAAAGGAACAGGAAAAACCATAGAAGATATAGATCAACTAAGAACAGTACTTATAAATGCAAGAAAAAATAAATAGAACTATACAGAAAGGAAATATAAAAATATGTATAACAATAAAAAAGGTGGAACAATAGGTATAATTATAACAGTAGTAATATTAATTTTATTAGTCATTTTATCAAACTCTAAATTAAGTGATATCTCTTATTTAGGAAATGCCATAAACACTATTGTTATGCCAATACAAAATGGATACACATATTTAAAAAACAAAATATCAGGGAATACAAGTTTCTTTACAAATATAGAAGCATTAAGCACAGAAAACAATAAATTAAAATCAGAAAACAGTGAATTAGAGCGAAAATTAAGAGAATTGGAAATAATAAAAGCAGAAAATAATACTTTAAGAGAATACCTAAACCTTACGGAAAAATATACTTCATATACAACAATCCCAGGATATATCATAAATAAAGACACAAGCAATTATAGTAGTACATTTGTAATCAATGTAGGATCAGATGATGGAATAAAAGAAAACATGACAGTAATAGCAGACAAAGGATTAGTAGGGCATATAGTATCAGTTACAAGTAATACTGCAAAAATTCAAACCATAATAGATCCATCAAGTTCAGTAAGTGTAATGTTTGAATCAACAGGAGATAATGCTATATGTAAGGGATCAATATCAACAAATACTTTAAAAGCGACATACATATCTACAAGTGCAGAAATATTAGAAAATGACACAGTCAAAACCTCAGGAATGGGAGGAATATATCCAAAAGGAATTATGGTAGGTACAGTTAGTAGTATAGAAAAGACAAAAAATGTAATAGATAAATATGCTGTTATAAAACCAGCAGTAGATTTCAATAAACTAGAAGTGGTATTAGTAATAATAAAATAAAGAGGAGGAAAGAATGGAAAAGAAAAAAGCAATAATATCAATAATACTAATACTAATATTTTTCATAATTTATTTTCTCCAATCAAATTTCTTTACATGGTTTACAATAGCAGGGATAAAGCCAAATATATTCGTAATATTAGCATTATTCATAGGATTATTTTTAGGAATGAAATATGGATTATGTTTTGGAATAATATATGGATTTTTCCTAGACTCATTAATAGGAAGAAATATTGGTACATCATCATTAATGCTTGGAATAATTGGATTAATAGGGGGATATATAGACAAAAACTTTTCAAAAGACAATAGGTTAATGATAATGGCAATGGTAACAGTAACAACAATAATTTATGAAATTGGATTATATATAATACAGAGTGTAGTGTTATCATATCAAATAGAGCAAATTAATATATTAATAAAAACTCTAGCAATAGAAATTATATTCAACATAATAATTACAATAATAATTTATCCATTAATAAAAAAAGCGGGTTACTATGTAGAAGGAATATTCAAAGAAAGCAATGTTCTAACAAGATATTTCTAATAACACTGGCGATAAAATATTTTTTTTATCAAGCATGAAAAATTTGCAAAGCAAATTTTGCAGGGATTTAAGTGAAAAGGCAGTGTTATTAGAAAACAAGATATTTCTAATATGTAGTAGGGGCGACCTTTGGGCGTCCGCATGACAGAGCAAATTTTATTAAAAGAGGAGGTAATAAATGAATATCTACAAAAAACAGCCAAACACAAGACTACGATTTAACATATTAACAGTTATTATATACATAATAGGAATAACATTATTATTACAATTATTTAACCTCCAGATAATAAATGGAGCAACATACAGAGAAGAATCAAACACAAGATTAACAAGAGAAAGTACACTCTATGCAGCTAGGGGAAATATAACAGATAGTAGTGGAAATTTACTAGCCACAGTAGACTCAGGATATAGTGCTGAACTATATAAAACTAAATCAGACAACGAAACATTAAACCAATCAATACTAAACATAATAAATGTTCTAGAACAAAATCAAGAAGCATACTTAGACACATTACCAATAAAAATAAATCCATTTGAATTTACAATAAAAGATGAAGGAAAACTAAAAGATTGGAAAAAGAAGTATAAACTAGACAATAGTGCAACAGCAGAAGATGCTTTTAAATACTTTAAAGAAAGATATGAAATAAATACAGATAATATAGCAGATGCAAGAAAAATAATGGGCTTAAGATATAGAATAACAAACGAAGGATATAGTTCTACAAAATCAATATCAATAGCAGATAACTTAAGTCAAAAAAGTGTAAGTACATTCTCAGAAAAAAATGATTTATTTGGTGGACTAACAATAGTAACAAAAGCAAATAGAACATATCCAAATGGGAAATTAGCTTCACATATACTAGGTTATACAGGAAAAATAGATGGTGATGAATATAGTGAAAAGAAATCAGAAGGATATTTAATAAACGACTATATAGGAAAAACAGGAGTTGAGGAACTTTTCGAGAAATATTTAAAAGGAACAAATGGAACAAGACAATTAGGAATGTCAGTGGATGGGACAGTTACAGAAGAATATGTAGAAAAAGAAGCAATACAGGGTTCAACATTAGTACTAACAATAGATGCAAACCTTCAAGCTGTAACAGAAAAAGCTCTACAAGACACAATAGATGGTATCAGAAATGGAACTTATGGAAAAAAATATCCTGCATCAGCAGGTGCAATAGTAGTAATGAATGTAAAGAATGGAGAAGTACTAGCAATGGCAAGTAATCCAGACTATGAACCACAACTATTCGTAAATGGAATTAAACAAGAGAAATTTGATGAATATAGAGAAATAAATGCATTATATAATAGAGCTATAAGAGGAAACTATGCACCAGGCTCAACCTTCAAAATGTTAACAGCAATAACAGCATTACAAGAAGGAAAAGTAGGAGTAAAAGAAAAAATAAATGATTCAGGACCATATCCCTTAGGACATCACCCAGCATGTTGGTTATACAATCAGTCAAGAAGAACACATGGATACTTAAATGTAACAAATGCAATTAAATATTCATGTAACTTTTTCTTCTATGAAAGTGGATATAGAGCAGGAATAGAGCAAATAGATAGATATGCAAAATACTTTGGACTAGGAGTAAAAACAGGAATAGAACTTCCAAGTGAATCAGCAGGAACATTAGCGAGTCCAGAAGTTGCCAAGAAAAAAAGAAATGAAGCATGGTCTACAGGAGCAACACTAAATGCTTCAATAGGTCAAGGTGATAATGGATTTACTCCAATACAAATGGCAAGATATGTAAGTACATTATTAAATGGAGGAGATAGGATTACACCAACAATAATAAAAAATATAAAAACTGCATCTGGAGAAGAAATATCAAAAGCGGAGATACAACAGCATACAAGGCAAATATTAGGAGATACAGGCGATGACTCAGAAGACTTAGAAATATCACAAGAATATATAAATGCAATATTAGAAGGAATGAAAGATGTTACAAGCGAAAATGGAGGTACAGCATACTCAGTATTCAGAAACTTTAACTTTACAGTAGGTGGAAAAACAGGATCAGCACAAACGACATTAAATAATGTAGAAGCAACAAATGCATGCTTTGTTGGATTTGCACCTTATAATGAACCAGAAATAGCAATAGCAGTAATAATAGAAGGTGGAGGAACAGGGAAATATGCAGCATATGCAGCAAGAGACGTAATAGCACAATACTTTGGAATGAACGAAGAAGACATAATAGAAAATGTAACAGCAAGACCATACACAGAACAACAAACATAAAATAAATAAACAAGACATTAAAAGGAGAGATTAAAATGAAAAAGAAAGAACCAGAAGTAGAAGTAGAATTAGGACTACACATAATAGAAAAAACCTTCTCACAAAAAATCGAAGAAACAAAAGCAAAGATATATGATGGTGCATTAAGAGCAGGAAATAGGCTAGAATATGAAGGAACAATAATAGTACTAGGAGATGTAAATGCAGGTGCAGAAGTAATATCAGGCGAAAATGTAATAGTACTAGGAACAATAAGAGGACTTGCACATGCAGGAGCTAGTGGTAACAAAGAGGCAATAATTGTATGTAATGAAATCGATGCACCACAAATAAGAATAGCAGACATTGTCAAAGAAATGGGAAAAACAGAAAATACAGAAGGAGAAGAAGAAAAGACAAAAAAGAAAAGGGCATACATTAAAAGAAGTCAAATAATATTAGAATGAGTGACCAATAGGAATGGGGAATTTTGCAATTATGTAGAGGGCGCCCTTTGGGCGTCCGTCAACACCGTGTCCTATTTGTTCTGAAAAAACTTGAAATTCATAATAAAATATGTTAATATCTAATAAGTTTAATATTTCAATTATAATTCGTTTTAAATTCAAAGAAATTAAATCAAACGGCAAAATCATGCCAAAAAAATCAATGAAATCAAAAAAGTAAAATAGGAGATGATGTAATATCGAAAGACTATTAATACCACAAAGAGAAAATTTGTACATAGGAAGATATTTAGATCCAAAAAATGATTATGTATTTCAAAGGATATTTGGATATATAGGAAATGAAGAAATCACAAAAGGACTAATAAGTGCTGTATTAGACGATATAGAGATAACAAATATTGAATTAGATTTAAAGAAAGAACTAGAACCAGATTTAAAAGATGATAAATTTGGAATATTAGACATACGAGCAGAATTAAATAATTCAATACAATGTGACATCGAAATGTAAATGGCATATAAGAGAGGATGAATATAGGAATATCGTATTGACAAAAAATTTGGAGTTTTGTATAATAGAATTACCCAAGTATGAGAGATATATCAATAAAAACAAAGAATTAAGTAAGTGGGTAAAATTCATAAGAAATCCGGAGGAAATAAGCATGGAAGATATGAATAATAATGAAGCATTAAGAAAAGCTAAAGAGGAATTAAATAGAATCAGTGATGATGAAAGAGAAGAAGAACTGGCATTTCAAAGGCTGATATATAAAATGGATATTGAGGCAACAGAGGCATTAGGATATGATAAGGGATTAAAAGTAGGATTAGAAGAAGGAAGACAAGAAGGAGAAAAAAATAAAGCTATAAAAATTGCAAAAAATTTGTTAAAACAAAATATATCAATAGAAATCATTATAGAATGTACAGGACTAACAAAAGAAGAAATAGAAAAACTTAAGCTATAATGAATGTAAAGCAATAGTAATTATCAAAAATAAAATTGAAATATTAAATAATGGACACCAAAGTGAAAGGTGTCCAATGTTATTAGAAAGACAAGAATTCCGTAAGGAATTCTTATTTTTTTAATTAAAATGTAATGAAAAAGATACAAAAACTTAACAAAAAAAGACAAAATGTGTACAAGCTATTTCCGCAAACGTATAGAGTGCGTGCGAAAAAGGTCGAAAATTGTACTATTGAAAAAGGAAAATAAGTCTTTATAATAGAATATAGAGGAGTATAAGACTAAATAGATGTATATAAATAATTAATAAATAATCAAAAATTATTAATTATTTATATACATTTAGATTAGAACTATAAAAACGATTCACTAATAAAAAAACGGAGGAGCAAATATGAAGAAAAGCAAGAAACTAAGAGAGCAAATAAAAACGAGAACAAAATACGCAATAGAAGCAGTAATACTGCTAATTTTGTGTACGATACTTGCAATA